>DASTNU010000577.1:0-4153 GCA_035720605.1 Longimicrobium sp.
GGTGTCCGCGGGAACGGAACCCGCCCGTACGGAGTCGGCGCCCGCGGAGTCGTGCTTGAAGTAGCCGATCAGGGTGTCGGCGAAGATCAGGTCCTGCTCCTCCAGCCCCAGCGTGGGCAGGGTGTCTCCCGCGGCGGTGTCGGCCGGCGCGGGGCCCTGCACGCGGAGCGTGTCCCACGACTGCCCCTCCGCCGTGCCGATGGCGATCACCTGGCGGATGCGCTGCTGCGGGGTGATGGCCTCCAGCGAGTCCGCCTCGATGCGCAGCCCCCTGCCCAGCGCCACCGAGCGCGCCTGGACGCTGTCGCCGCCGGGCATGTGGCCGCTCACCAGCCGCTGCAGCGTGTCCTTCGCAAAGAAGAGCTGCAGCTGCGGCCCGGTGACGCGCAGCCGCTCCTCCACAAGCCGCGCCTGGCCGCGGGCGAGCACCTTCTCCAGTTCCCCCTCGGCGAGGTCCGACTCGATGTAGTCGCCCGTCAGCTCGTAGCTCTCCCCTTTCGTCCGCGCGTTGCGGCGCAGCTCCAGCCGCTCCTGGTCGGCGTCGTAGTACGCCTCGTCGGCCCAGGCGTCCATCTCCTTGCCGTCGATCACCACCGTCCCCGTGGCGGTGACGAACTTCTCCCCCACGGTGGTGATGCGGTCGGCGTCCACCTCCATGGGGTCGCGCTGGCGGCTGTTCTCCCGCGGCGCCACGGTCAGGTGTGGCCGCTCCGTGGCGATGGCCTGCGCGTCCGGGCGCCCCTCGCCGGCGCGGTAGTACTCCAGGTTGGGCCCGCGCAGGGTGCTGCCGCGGTTCTTGTCGGTGAACACCACGTTCCCGGTGGCCCACAGCCGGCCGTTGCCGCCGTTGTAGGTGGCGTAGTCGCTGGTGAGCGAGCGCGTGGGGTCCTGGTAGTCCACCCGGCGAAAGAGGTGCACCTCGTTGATGGCCTCGTAGAGAACCGCGCTGTCCGCGCGCAGCTCCTCGCCCCGCGCGCACTGCACCAGCAGCGGCCCGGCGGCGTTGATCACCCGCTGCCCCTCCTCGCCCACCGACACCCAGTCGCCGCGCTGGTAGATGATGTTGCAGACGTTCTGCGCCGCCGCGTCCGCGGGGAACGCCGCCAGCGCCGCGAGGGCCGCCAGGAGCGCGAGGGGAAGGCGCATCACAGCTCTCCCCCGCTGGCGTTCACGCGCACGCCGGTGGTGCGGGAGTTCTTGCCGCGGATGCTGGTGAAGCGGGTGTCGCTGGTGAAGCCCTCGCTCACCAGCGTCTGCCCCGTCTCCTCCACCATGGTCTCGCGGTCGCTCCACACCCGGTCGCCGCGCTGGTCGTAGTGCAGCTCCTCGCTGCGGATCGTCCGCTTTTCGCCCTTCTCGTTGTGCGTGATCAGGATCACGTTGCCGCGCGCCACCATGATCCCCGTGCTGGCGTCGTACTCGCCCGTCCTGGAGGTCAGGGTCCCCGGCTTCTTTCCCTGCTGGTCGTAGAAGGTGAGCTTGACGCCGCGGAGCTCCGTCACGTCGGTGTTGGGGCGGGTGAAGGCGGTGTCGCCGTAGACGTCGGCCTTCAGCACGCCGCTCTCGGTGAGCTTCAGGTTCATCCCGTAGGTGCGCTGGGTGGCGTCGGCGTCCTGCGACACCGGGCCGGCGGGCGGCGGCGCCTTGCAGGCGGCCAGCGCGGCCGCCGCGACGATCCAGACGATCCGCATCCCCGTCACACCGCCCCCGCGCGCATCAGGTCGTGCAGGTGCGCCATCCCCACCACGCGCCCGTCGCCGTCCACGACGGGAAGCGCCATCACGCCGTGCCGCTCCATCACGCCGACGGCGGCGGCGGCGAGCTGGTCCGGCTGGGCGGTGCGTGGGGTGGTGGTCATCACTTCCGATACGGCGATGGTGAAAAAGTGTTCCTCCCGCTCCATCAGGCGCGCCAGGTCGCCCGAGGTGACGACGCCGAGGAGCCTTCCGGCTTCGTCGACCACCGCCACCGTCCCCCGCCGCTCGGCCAGGAGGACGACGGCCTGCCGCATGGTGGCGTCCGGCGGCAGCGTGGGGACGTCCCCCACGGCCATCACGTCGCGCACGCGCAGCAGCAGCCGGCGTCCCAGCGCGCCGCCGGGGTGAAAGCGGGCGAAGTCCTCGCGCCCGAAGCCGCGGCGCAGCAGCAGCGCGACGGCCAGCGCGTCGCCCATGGCGAGCGCGGCGGTGGTGGACGAGGTGGGCGCCAGGTCGTGCGGGCACGCCTCCTCCGCCACCGAGCAGTCCAGGACGAACTCCGCGTGCCGGGCCAGAGCGGAATCGACGCGTCCCGTCATGGCGACGGTGCGTACCCCCATCCGCCCCAGGTATTCCATCAGCCCGCGCAGCTCCTCGCTCTGCCCGCTCTTGCTGAGCAGGATGGCCACGTCGCCGCTGCCCACGATCCCCAGGTCGCCGTGCAGCGCCTCCACGGGGTGGAGGAAGGTCGCCGGCGTTCCCGTGGACGTGAGCGTGGAGGCGAGCTTGCGGCCGATGATCCCGCTCTTGCCGATCCCCGCGACGATCACCCGCCCGGGCGCGGCCAGGATCGCCTCCACCGCCCCCGCGAACTGGTCGCCGACGCGGTCCTCCAGCGCGGCCACGGCCTCCGCCTCCATGCGGATCACCCGCCGGGCGCGCGCCAGCGTCTCGCCCATCGACAGCGCGCCCTCGGCGGACGCGGCCGCGTCGACCACCTCGATGCCGCTCACCGCTGCCCCTCCCGCTCGCGCACGTAGGCCTCCACCGCCCCCGCCCACTCGCCACGCGCCTGCAGCAGCGCCTCGGCGAACTCGCGCACCGCGCCGTGCCCGCCGCGCCGGGTGCCGTGCCAGAGCGCGTGCGCCCGCGCGTCGCCGGTCGCGTTGCCGACCACGGCGGGAAGGCCGACGCGGCGCAGGACCGCCAGGTCCGGCAGGTCGTCGCCCAGGAACGCCGTCTCTTCCCAGCGTATGCCCTGGCGCTCCAGGATGGCGGTGAGCGCGTTCAGCTTGTCCGCCGTGCGGTCCTGGTGCAGGTCGTCCACCTCCAGCTCCTCCGCGCGGATGCGCACCGCCTCGGAGGTGCGCCCGGTGACGAGGGCGACGCGCAGCCCGGCGGTCCGCATCATCAGGATCCCCAGGCCGTCCTGGATGTCGAAGCGCTTCATCTCCACCGGCTCGCCGCTCTCCGTGGCGCCCAGGTAGATGCCGCCGTCCGTCAGCACGCCGTCCACGTCGAACACCACCAGCCTGATGCGCCGCGCCAGCTCCGCCGGGATGGGATCCGGCGCCTCAGACACGCGCGGCCTCCGTGTCCATCCCCAGCGCCGCGCGGATCTCCAGCACCTCCTCCACCAGCGGCCGCAGGCGGTAGAGGGGGAGCATGTTCGTCGTGTCCGACACCCCCTTGGCCGGCTCCGGGTGCGTCTCCACGAAGAGCGCGTCCGCCCCCGCCGCCACCGCCGCGCGCACCAGCGACGGGATGAACTGCGGGTCGCCCCCGCTCACCCCCGGCCCCTCGCCGGGGCGCTGGACGGAGTGCGTGCCGTCGAACACCGCCGGCGCCCCGCACGCTTCGCGCAGCAGCGTGAAGTTGCGCATGTCCACCACCAGGTTGCCGTAGCCGAAGAACGTCCCCCGCTCCGTCACCGCCACGGCGGACGATCCCGCCGCGCGCACCTTGGCCACCGCGCCCCGCATCTCCGCCGGCGCCATCCACTGCCCCTTCTTCACGTTCACCGGCTTGCCCGCGGCCCCGGCGGCGACGAGCAGGTCCGTCTGCCGGCAGAGGAAGGCGGGGATCTGCAGCACGTCCACCACCTCCGCCACGGGCGCGCACTGCTCCGGCAGGTGGACGTCCGTCAGCAGCGGCAGCCCGGTGGCGGCGCGGATGCGCTCCAGCCGCCGCAGCCCGTCCTCCATCCCCGGCCCCCGCGGCGAGCCGGGCGACGAGCGGTTGGCCTTGTCGAACGACGATTTGTAGACCAGGTTGATCTTCAGCTCGTCGCGCAGCCTGACCAGCGTGCGGGCCATCTTCAGCGCGTGCTCCAGCCCTTCGATGACGCAGGGCCCGGCAATGAACAGGGGAGGGTTGTCTCCGCCGAACTGGATCTCCGGCGTGATGGCGATGGAACGGGTGGTCGGCATGGCGGGCGGGATCGTATCACCCGCCGT
>DASTNU010000578.1:0-5636 GCA_035720605.1 Longimicrobium sp.
CCAGCGCCAGCGCGCCCACACCGCCCTCGAGCGCCGCGATGCGCTGCTCGAGTACATCGGTGGTCGGGTTCATGATGCGCGTGTAGATGTTGCCGAACTCCCGCAGCCCGAACAGGCTGGCCGCGTGCTCCGGCCCGTCGAACACGTACGAGGTGGTCGCGTAGATCGGCACCGCGCGGGCGTTGGTCGTCGGATCCGCGATCTCCTGCGCGCTGTGCACGGCGCGGGTACCCAGCCCCAGCTTTTCGGTCGTCGTGTCGATGATGCTCATCTGCCGTTTCTCCGTGTGTGGTGTGGTATGGATGAAAAAAAGCCCGGCCCTCTCGCGGGGAGAGGGCCGGGCGGGGTCGATCAGCCGAGCGTCTGGCTCTGGCCTATCTCGCGCTGCCGTGCGGTGTGCGTGCACGCGCGCGCCCGTCCGTCTCTCCCGGGGGAGCGACGCACATGCGGCACATGCACATGGTGGCGGCGGTGCGGATGGCCATCGTCTTCAGCTTCTCGGTTCCTTCGTTGGATGCGCGTTCCTTCCGGACCTCACCCCGCGGCGCGGGGCCTGTAAATCGTTGATCGGAGGGGTGTTGCTGAACCTCACGCTGTCTTCCTGAGGGAGGCGCCGCGTGTAACTTCAGCCTGCACACTGCTTTGGCGCCGACCGAAGGATCTCGCCGGCAAACCGTGGGGGCTGAATCTCTGCCGTCGAGCCTGCCCCTCGCTGGCGGAGAGAAGATCCTTCGGTCGCGCGCAAGCGGTTGCATTACTTCAGGTTACTCGTGTGCGCTCCCTCAGGAAGACAACGGCTGCTTCGCAGTCTCCGGGTTTTGGCAACACCCTCTTGAGGGAGGCGCCACGCGTAACCTTCGGCCTGCGCGATACTCTGGCGCCGACCGAAAACAATGCTTCTTCGAGGTTCGGCAACACCCTTTTGAGACTCTCACCCCTCCCAGGGCAGCTCCGGCTTGCCGAAGTGGCCGTAGTTGGTGGTCAGCCGGTAGATGGGGCGCAGCAGGTTCAGCCGCTCGATGATGGCGCGCGGGCGGAAGTCGAAGCCCGCCTTCACGAACTCCGCCGCCGCCGTCGCGTCGCCCGTGCCGAAGGTGTCCACCTTCACCGACACCGGCTGCGCCATGCCGATGGCGTACGCCACCTGCACCTCCGCCCGCCGCGCCAGCCCGGCCTTCACGATCTCGCGGGCCACGAAGCGGCAGAAGTACGCGCCGCTGCGGTCCACCTTGCTGGGGTCCTTGCCGCTGAACGCGCCGCCGCCGTGCCGCCCCGCGCCGCCGTAGGTGTCCACGATGATCTTGCGCCCCGTGACGCCCGCGTCCGCCGACGGGCCGCCCTGCACGAAGCTGCCGGTGGGGTTCACCAGGATCTTCAGGTCGTCGTGGTACCAGCCGCCCAGCGCCTCGGGGATCACCGTGGTCGCCACGAAGTGCTTGATGGTGTCGCGCTCCACCTCGGCCGTGTGCTGCGTGCTCACCAGCACGTCGGTCACCGCCACCGGCGAGTTCCCCTCGTAGGCCACGGAGACCTGCGTCTTGCTGTCCGGGCGCAGCCAGGCCACCGAGCCGTTCTTGCGGTGCGTGGCCAGCACGCGCGCCAGGCGGTGCGCCAGGAGGATGGGAAGCGGCATCAGCTCCGGCGTCTCGTCCGTCGCGTAGCCGAACATGATCCCCTGGTCGCCCGCGCCCTGGTCGCCGGACAGGCTGGTGTCGGCGTTCACCCCCTGCGCGATCTCGCCCGCCTGCGCGGAAAGGAAGGAGATGATGTTGACGTCGTCGGCGCGGAAGGGCTGGTCCGCGTCGGTGTAGCCGATCTCGCGGATGGCCTGCCGGGTGACGGCGTCGTAGTCGAACCGGGCGTTCGTCGTGATCTCGCCGGCGAGCACCACGTTGCTTTCCTTGACGAGCACCTCGCAGGCGACGCGGCTGGCCGGGTCCTGCTCCAGGCAGGCGTCCAGGATGCTGTCGGCGATGGCGTCGCAGACCTTGTCCGGGTGGCCCTCGGAGACGGACTCGGAGGTGAAGGTGTAGGTGACGGCCGCCGGCGCCTCGGTCTCGGGCAGGATGGTGCTCATCGGGAGTTTCTCGGTGCGTTGAAAGGTCGGACCGACGAAAACGGGCCCGCCGTCGGTGAGCGACGGCGGGCCCGCGCGACGCTTTAGGCGATTCCCGATTGCTGGTGCGAGCCCGCCAAGCTGTCGGTCAAAGCGCTCGCGCCACCCGGGTGGCCCCGGGCCGGGATCCAGTAATCTCAAAAAAACGAACGGGGCCCCGCAGCGTGTGTCCGCTGCGGGGCCCCGCGAGCGGTTTAGCACATTTATAACGCGGAGCAATCGCTGCAACTCGCCGCGGCACCCGTCAGGATGCGGGCGAAAGGATAACGCACCGGGCGCGGAGTGCGCAAGGGGAGGGGACAAGGACGACGGAGAGCGTGCGTCAGGCGGCGGGTTTCTTCCGGTTCCTGCGAGCACGCGGGTCAACCAGCCGATCCGCGTACTCCTTCTGAACCTCCATGTAAAACTCGACCAGCCTTACGGGATCATGATCGAAGCGCTCGGAAATCCTGCGGCGGATTTCCCGGACCTCTTCGATCACCTCGTCTGCTTCCATCTGGGCTTCACCGGTCGGATCATCCATACGCCCTCAGGTGGTAGACGCGTCCCCACGCTTCGACTTGGGGGTGTCCACAAGCCGATCCCCGTGCCGCTTTTGACGCTCGATATAATGCTCCACAAGCTTCACGGGGTCGTGATTGAACCGCGCCGACATCCTTCTCCGGATCTCCCGAACTTCTTCGACGGCATTGTCTGCTGCAGTCCACGACTCGTTCATCGCGTCCTCCCCCTGGTTCGGCTGGTATCGAGCTGGAGAACAACCCTCAAGGCCCGGGTCAACGAGTGGCTCCGTCCTGATCCTTCGCTGGAGGATACACGAGCCGGTCCGCATGCCGCTTCTGAAGCTCCATGTAGTGCTGCGCGAGCTTCGCTGGGTCATCATCGAATCGGGCGGAGATCCGCCGCCGAATCTCGCGAATCTCTTCGACGGCGTCGTCGGCTGCCGTCCAGGGTTCGTCAAATTGATCCTTCATGCAGTCCTCCTGAGCAGGTTCAGCGGCGTCACGATCTCCGGGGTTGGTAAACCCAGCCGGTGATTGATTTCGCGGATGTGTGCGAACTTGTTCGGATTAGCCAGGTGTCTGCAGTTCCACGTTACAATGAAATCACATTTGAAACATGAAGCAAGCGCCAGATGGAAAGCATCACCACCGGGATGGGCCGGCATCAGCTTGTGCCGAACGTATGCATGCGCCGTAGCTTCCACCTGTGAGGTTACCGCGATCTCGGGCAACCCCTCCAGGAGCTTGAGTCTCAGTGGTACCAAGGCGCTCGTTCCGGCGGAGAGCTCCTCGGCCACCACCTCGCTTGTCAATAGAGCGTAGTGATCCCTCGCCGACGCCCACCACTGGCGTGTCCAGAGGCGACGCGCGACCATCTCCGGATCCGGACGCAGGTCGTAGTAGAAACTCGGAATTGTGGTCTCGATATAGGCATTCGGCTTCGGCATGGCGCGAAGCTACCAGCCTGCCGGAAAGCCAGGAAAGACCGCGTGCGAACACGGTCATCTGCGCTACAAGCCTGTAACGGAGCTGGCGGAAAGCGTGTGGAAACATCAAAAATTTCCCCGTATCCGCAGCTTCGGCCGACGCATTGCCGGGTTGATCGGAACTCCTTGCGGCAACGCGCATCATCATGTGAGCGTCAGATCATCCCGTCCCGGCGCGTTCGACTGCCGCACCGCCGGTCTTCACTCCTTTACTCGCGATACCGCCATGCGCCTCCTGACATCGACCGTCCTCCTCGCGACCCTCTGTTTCGCCACGCCCGCGGCGGTGAGCGCGCAGGAGGCGCCGCCCGCGCCGCTGCCGAGCGTGACGCTGCCGCCGGAGCTGGACCGCGTGCTGCGCGACTACGAGCGCAACTGGACGTCCGGCGACGAGGCCGCGCTGGCGGCGCTCTTCACCGAGGACGGCTTCATCCTGCAGAACGGGCGGCCGCCGGTGCACGGCCGCGCGAACATCCAGCAGGCGTACGCCAACGCCAGCGGGCCGCTGCGGCTGCGCGCGCTGGGCTACGCGGCGGGCGATTCGGTGGGCTACATCGTCGGCGCGTTCGGGTACGGGGCGGAGGACAGGGACATGGGCAAGTTCGTGCTGGCGCTGCGCCGCGCGCCGGGCGGGGCGTGGATGATCGCCGCGGACATGGACAACGCCAACCAGATGCCGCGGCGCCCCGACCAGATGCAGCCCACGCCCGCGTCGCCGCAGCCGTAGCGCGGTCCCGCGGCGCAGGGGCTTGCGGGATCGGGGCGCGGGGGATGGATTGATGCCCTTCGCGATGGCGGAGGCGAACCCGGGCCCCGAGGCGGTGACGGATGGACAGGCAGCTGCTGTACGAGCTGATCGGCTACGTGGCGTCGGCGCTGGTGGCGGTGTCGCTGATGATGAGCAGCATCCTCAAGCTGCGGCTCGTCAACCTGGTGGGCTCCGCCGCCTTCGCCGTGTACGGGGTGCTCATCCACGCCTACCCGGTGGCGGCGATGAACGGCTTCATCGTCCTCATCAACCTGTACTACCTGCACCGCATGCTGCGCACGCGGGAGTACTTCCACCTGCTGAGCGTGGAGCCGGACTCGCAGTACCTGCGGCACTTCCTGGAGTTCTACGACCGCGAGATCCGCCGCTTTCTCCCCGACTTCGCGTACCGGCCCGCCGCCGGCGACCTGGCCGTCTACGTGCTGCGCGACATGGTGCCCGCCGGCCTGTTCATCGGCCGGATGGAGCCGGAGGGGCGGCTGTGCGTCACGCTGGACTTCGTCATCCCCCCGTACCGCGACTTCAAGATCGGGCGGTACCTGTTCTTCGGGGAGCGCGAGTTCTTTCGCGCGCGGGGAATCCGCGAGATCGTGAGCGATCCCGGCACGCCCGCCCACCAGGCCTACCTGCGGCGGATGGGGTTCGCGCCGGACCCCCTATCGCCGCACGGCCACTACCGGCACGCCGTCGGCTAGCGCGGCCCGGCCCGCAGCTTGCCGGGCGCCGGGCCGCAGACCGTCCATCCAGCAGATGAGGAGCAGGTGGCACCCGCAGAAGGCAGCACGCACAAGAATCCCAGGAAGTTCATCCGCCACACCGCCGACGTGCCCATCGAGGTGCGCACGGTGGAGGGCGGCGCGGCCATGGCGCAGGGGCTGAACGTGAGCCACGGCGGGCTGGCGTTCGTCTCCGAGCTGTGCCCCGACGCGGAGGCGACCATCGAGATCACCATCCCCGACGTGGACCCGCCGTTCCAGGCGCACGCGCGGGTGGCGTGGTGCCGGCCGGAGGGAGACGGGTTCCTGGTCGGCGTGCAGTTCCTGGACGCGAGCGACGCCTTTCGCGCGCGGATGGTGGAGCAGGTGTGCACCATCGAGCGCTACCGGGACGAGGTGCGGGAGCAGGAGGGGCGGGAGCTCACGACGCAGGAGGCCGCCGCGGAGTGGATCGGCAAGTATGCCGGCCGCTTTCCGGAGGCATGACGATGGCGCTGGCGAGACGGCTGGCGGCGGCCGCGGCGGCGGTGGCGGTCGCCGGGTGCG
>DASTNU010000579.1:0-2015 GCA_035720605.1 Longimicrobium sp.
CCCCCCCCGGCGGGAGGCGGATGATGGAAGAGAAGCTGTTCAACGAACTGCTGCAAAGCATCAAGGAGATGGGCGAGTGGCTGCGCGGCGGTGATGCGCCCGGACGCATCACCTTCGTCGGCGAGCCCGACCCGCGGGAAGTGAGGGCACGGTTGGGACTGACGCGCGAGGAATTCGCCGCCGCGCTCTGCATCGACCTGGAGACGCTGCGGCGGTGGGAGCAGGGCCACCGCGATCCTGAAGGCCCGGCGATGCGGCTCCTTCAGATCGCCGACAAGCACCCCGCCAGCTTCCTCGAGCCCTACACCTCCTGACCAGCCGCGGACTACGAAACCCTTGCCTCGCGTCCTGAAACTCGTGCAGTCTACACCCCCTCCCACGCAGTTTGTGGGAGGGGGTGGACGAGCCCAGGCGAGGCCGGGGGCGGGCCATCGGGGCCTCGCGCCTTGCGCATCGGCGTCCGCGGCGTCCGCGGCGTCAAATTTTCCGCGTAAACACATCATCTTCAAGCAGTCTTCCTGCCTTGGCCGGGCGCCGGATGCAAGAGAGTGTCCGGAAAGCACGGCCGTGTTCCTGACGGTACGCGGGTTGCGGCACCCACGCGCGCCTGAATAATCGCGATGGACGGCGGCCACGATGCCATGCCCACCACGGGCGGCAGGGGTCACATTTGCCGGTTCGGTCGAAGCACCCATGAGCTACCGCATCAAGCGCGTCGCCCACCTCACCGGGATCAACCCCGCCACGCTGCGCGCCTGGGAGCGCCGCTACGGCCTGGTGGCGCCGGACCGCACCGGGTCCGGCTACCGACTGTACAGCGACGAAGACGTCGCCATGCTGTCGCGCATCAAGACGCTGGTGGACGAGGGGCTCACCATCGGCGAGGCCATCAGCCGCGTGCGCCGGGGCGCGGAGCCGCTTCCCGCCGACGCCGCGGGGCCCTGCATGCGCGAGCTGCGGCTGCGCCTGCTGGAGGCGCTGATGTCGTTCGACCGCCGCGGCGCGGTGGAGGCGTACGAGGAGGTGCAGGGGCTGCCGCCGGAGCGGCGGGTGGAGGAGCTGCTGCTGCCGGTGCTGCGCCACGTGGGCGACCTGTGGCAGGGCAACGAGTGCGACGTGGGGCAGGAGCACTTCGCCAGCGCGTTCGTGCGCGGCAAGCTGGCGGGGATCATCGAGCACCTGGACACCGGCGCCGCCCGCGGCCCGGAGGCCGTCTGCGGCGGCGTGCCCGGCGAGCTGCACGAGTGCGGGCTGATGGCGGCCGCCATCCACCTGGCCACCCGCGGGTGGCGGGTGGTGTACCTGGGCGCCAACGTGCCCATGGCCGACCTGCGCCGCATCCTGCACCAGCGCCGCCCGGCGATGTTCTGCACCTCGGTGGTGAACGCCGTCTCCATCGGCGAGTTTCGCGCGCTGGCGCACGCCCTGCGCGAGGCCGCGCCCCCGGAGACGGAGGTGGTAGTCGGCGGCCCCGGCATCCCCATGCCCCACGTCGGCGCGGAGGGGGTGCGGGTGGCGGAGGACCTGGGCGAGCTGGCGCGCGTGGCCGCCTGACTCCGCAGCCATCGAAGAGAAAAGCGTTTCACGCGCAGGGGGCGGAGACGAAAAGGAAGGACGCGGAGAACTTCATCTGTTCTCTGCGTCCTCTTTCTTTTCCTCTTTCCTCCGCGCCCTCCGCGTGAAACCGTTCCTTACCGCAGGCGCGCCAGGAGCTCGTCGTTGGTGCGGGTGTCGTTCATCTGCTTCATCAGCAGCTGGATGGCGTCGTCGGGAGACAGGGAGTGCAGCGCGCGGCGAAGCTGGTAGATCTTGTCCAGCTGCTCCGGCGGAAAGAGCATCTCCTCGCGGCGGGTGGCGCTCTTCTCGATGTCGATCGCGGGAAAGATGCGCTTGTCGGCCAGGCCGCGGTCCAGCACGATCTCGCTGTTGCCCGTGCCCTTGAACTCCTCGTAGATCACGTCATCCATGCGCGAACCGGTATCGATCAGCGCCGTCGCGAGGATCGTGAGCGAGCC
>DASTNU010000580.1:0-3374 GCA_035720605.1 Longimicrobium sp.
GCCGTCATCGTTTCCAGCGCGCTCATCGCTCGCCCTCCAGCATCAGCTCGCCCAGGAGCGCTTCCACCTGCTCGGGGGAGAGGCGGCTGATGCCGGCCAGGAGCCGCTCGCCGTCGCGCCAGGCGACGGGGCGGATGGCCGCGGCCGTCTCCCGGGCGGCCCGCGCCGCGTCGACCCGCGCGGCCAGCGCGGCCACGGTGGGCTCGCGGAGGAACTGTCCCAGCGTCACCGCCACCCCCAGGTCGCGCGCCACCCGCGAGACCACCCTCCCCGCCAGGAGCGAGTGCCCGCCCAGGGCGAAGAAGTCGTCGTGGACGCCGGGCTCCGCGCCCAGCAGCGCCGCCCAGACCGCCGCCACCTCGCGCTCGGCCGGGGTCCGCGGCGGCACCGCGCCGCCGTGGCCTCCGCCCGCCGCCGCGTCCGGCGCCGGGAGCGCCCGCCGGTCCACCTTGCCGTGCGGGTTCAGGGGAAGGGCGTCCAGGACGACGACCTCCGGCGGGACCAGGTGCGCGGGAAGGCGGCCGCGGAGGAAGGAGCGGACCTCTTCCGGCGACAGCCGCTTCCGCTCGCCCGCCACGTAGCCCACCAGCCGCCGCTCCGCGCCCTCGCCGCGGGCCGCCACCGCCGCCTCGCGCACCGCCGGGTGCGCCAGCAGGGCGGCCTCCACCTCGCCGGGCTCGATGCGGTAGCCGCGGACCTTCACCTGGTCGTCCGCGCGTCCCAGGAACTCCAGTGCGTGAGTGCGTGGGTGCGTGAGTGCGTGAGTGAACGGCGGCTGGCTTCGCCGCTCGTGGCCGGCCCCCCGCGAGTCCCCCACCAACGCACTCACGCACTCACGCACTGACGCACTTTCCTTCCAGCGCACGCGGTCGCCGGTGCGGTAGAGCCGCCCGCCCGGCTCGCCGCCGAAGGGGTCGGGGACGAAGCGCTCGGCCGTCATCGCCGGGCGGCCCAGGTAGCCGCGCGCCACCCCGGCGCCGCCCAGGCAGAGCTCGCCGGGGACGCCCGGGGGGAGGGGCCCGCCCGCCGCGTCCAGCACGTAGGCGCGGACGTTGTCGATCGGCCCGCCGATGGAGGGGCGCGCCGCGCCGGCGGAGGGCGCCACCTCGCCGCCGGTGCCCACCACAGTGTTCTCCGTGGGGCCGTAGTGGTTGAAGAGGCGGAAGGGAAGTCCCGGGCGCGGCGCCTTTCCCAGCGCGTCGCCGCCGGTGAGCAGCGCGCGGAGGCTGGCGTCCTCGCCCCACGCCTCGTCGAGGACCGCCTCGGCCAGCGGCGTCGGGAGGAAGGTCACCGTCACCCCCTCGCGCGCCAGCCACGCGGCCAGCTCCGACGGGGAGGCGCGCACCGGCTCGGGGGGAAAGCAGAGGGTGGCGCCGGCCGCCAGCGCGGGCCACACCTCCCACCCCGAGGCGTCGAAGCCGGGGCTCGCCACCGGGGCGCAGCGGTCGCCCGGGCCCAGCGCGTAGGCGCGGAGGTGCCACTCCACCAGGTTGGCCAGCCCCCGGTGCTCCACCATCACCCCCTTGGGGCGGCCGGTGGAGCCGGAGGTGTAGATCACGTACGCCAGCGACCGCTCCCCCGCCCCGCCGAACGGCGCGACCTCGTCCTTCGCGTCCACCGCGGCGTCCAGGAGGACCGTCGCCGCGCCGTGGCGGGGAAGGCGGCCGGCCAGCGGCGAGGTGGCCAGCACCACCGGGACGCGGGCGTCGTCCAGCAGCCAGGCGATGCGCTCCGCCGGGTACTCGGGGTCCACGGGAAGGTACGCCGCGCCGGCGTGCAGGACGGCGAGCTGGGCGACCACCATCTCCGGCGAGCGCCCGGTGCACACCGCCACCCGCGACTCCGGGCCCACCCCCAGCGCGCGGAGGCGGCGGGCGAGCGCGAGGGCGCGGCGGTGCAGCTCGCCGTAGGTCGTCTCGCCCCCCGCCCCGCGGAGCGCCACCGCGCCGGGACGCTCCCGCGCGCGGTCCGCCACCCGCTCGTGGACCAGGCGGTCCGCGACCGGCGCCGCGGTGCGGTTCCAGCCGGCGACCACGCGCCGCGCCTCCTCGCCGGCGAGGAGGGGGACCGTCGACGGGCTGCGGCCGGGTTCCGCCAGGAGCCCGGCGAGAAGGGCGTGGAAGTGCTCCGCCATCCGCTCCACCGTGGCCCGGTCGAAGAGGTCGGTGGCGTACTCCCAGACGCATTCGACCAGGTCGTCCGGCGCCCCCGGGATCATCTCCGCGCGGGGCATGCAGATGACCTGCAGGTCGAACTTGGCCGACCCGTTCGACAGCGCCTCGGTGAGCTCCACCTCCACCCCGGGAAGGCGGAGCTCCGGGTACGCCGAGTCGTGGAAGTTGAAGCACACCTGGTAGACGGGGAGGTGCCCCAGGCTGCGCTCGGGGGCCAGCGCCTCCACCACCTGCCCGAAGTGCACGTCCTTGTGGGCGTACGCCTCGCGCGCCGTGTCGCGCACCCGGGCCACCAGCGCGTGGAAGTCGGCCGCCCGGCCGGGGCGGGCGCGGAGCGCGATGGTGTTGACGAGCATCCCGATCATCGGCTCCGTCTCGCGCCAGCTCCGGTTCGCCACGCCGCCGCCCAGGCAGAAGTCCTCCTGCCCGGTGTAGCGGTGCATCAGCGCCTGGAACGCCGCCATCAGCGTCATGTAGAGCGTGGCGCCGTGCTCGCGCGAGAACGCCCGCGCCGCCCGCACCGTCGCGGGCGGGATGCGGACGCGGAGGGAGGAGCCGCGGAAGCTCATCTCCGCCGGGCGCGGCCGGTCGGTGGGGAGCGCCAGGACGGGGTCGGCCCCGGCGAGCGCCTCCTTCCAGTACGCCAGGTCGGCGCGCGCCCGCTCGCCCCGCATCAGCTCGCGGTGCCAGGCGGCGAAGTCGGCGAACTGCACCGGGAGGTCGGGGAGCGGCGACGGCTCGCCGCGCACCCGCGCCGTGTAGAGCGCGACCAGCTCGCGAAGGAAGACGGCGAACGACCACCCGTCGTGGACGAAGTGGTGCTCCACCTGCAGGAGGAGGTGGTCGTCGTCCGCCAGCCGCAGCAGCCGCCAGCGGATCAGCGGGAGCGCCGCGAGGTCGAAGGGGGTCCCGAACGCCTCCTCCTGGTGCCGCACGACCTCCGCCTCCCGCGCTTCCGCCGGGAGCCCGCGCAGGTCGGCGCACGCCAGGTCGGCGGGGAGCGGCGGGTGGATCCGCTGCACCGGCGTCCCCTCCACCTGGGGAAAGGTGGTGCGGAAGATCTCGTGGCGGCGGACGATCTCGTCCAGCGCCCACCGCAGCGCGTCCGCGTCCAGGGCGCCGCGCAGGCGGAAGGCCGCCTGGAAGTTGTACGACTTCATCCCCGGGGCGAGCTCCTGGAAGTACCAGATCGCCTCCTGG
>DASTNU010000581.1:0-6601 GCA_035720605.1 Longimicrobium sp.
CGCGGCGTACCCTCATCTGCTAAGATTTTAGCACAGAGTGCGGCGCTCCGCACGGGGAGCCGGCGCGGGAATGCAACCCGCGCACGTCCTGGTGCATCTTATCGCGACCCGCCGCACGCCGACCGGCCGGCCCCCGATCCACCGGCCGACCTTCATCCCTGGAGCACCCCCGATGCCTTTCCGGCATTCTTCGCGGTCCCTGCTGGCGCTGGCGCTGCTGGCCGCGGGTCCGCTTTGCGCGCAGGCCCCGCTGGCCGTCGCGCCGCAGCCCGCTTCTTCCCCGGTTTCGCTCGACGCGCCGCGGGTGATGCGCGCCGTCCGCACGGCCGAGGCCCCGCGCATCGACGGCCGCTTCGACGAGGCCGCCTGGGCCACGGCCGAGGTGGCGACGGACTTCGTGCAGCGCCAGCCGCAGCCCGGCGAGCCCAGCAGCGAGCGCACCGAGGTGCGGCTGCTGTACGACGACGGCGCCGTGTACGTGGCGGCGCGGATGTTCGACCGGCGGCCGGACAGCATGCAGGCGCCGCTGGCCCGCCGCGACCAGCCGGTGGCGAACTCCGAGTGGTTCAACGTGGTGCTGGACAGCTACCACGACCGGCGCACCGCCTTTCGCTTCGGGGTGAACCCGGCCGGGCTGCGCCGCGACGTCTACCACTTCAACGACGGCGCCGACGATCCCGGCTGGGACGCCGTCTGGGAGGTGGCCACCACGGTCGACGACCAGGGATGGACGGCGGAGTTCCGCATCCCCCTTTCGCAGCTGCGCTTCAACCCGCCCGCCGCGGGGGCGGAGCAGAGCTGGGGCGTGCAGTTCTTTCGCTACGTCAGCCGCCGCGACGAGTGGTCGCACTGGGCGCCCTGGCTTCCCACCTACGCCGGCTTCGTTTCCCGCTTCGGCGAGCTGCGGGGGATCGCGGGGCTCCGCGCGCCGCGGCGGCTGGAGCTGATGCCCTACAGCAGCGCGCGCCTGGACCGCCAGCCGCCCCGCTCCGGCGACCCCTTCTACTCGCAGAACGAGGCGACGGGATCGGTCGGTCTGGACGTGAAGATGGGCGTCACCTCCGGCCTCACCCTGACGGGAACGGTGAACCCCGACTTCGGCCAGGTGGAGCTGGACCCCGCGGTGGTGAACCTGACGGCGTTCGAGACGCAGTTCGCCGAGCGCCGGCCCTTCTTCGTGGAGGGCGCCGACATCTTCCGCTTCGGGCAGACGCAGGCGTTCAACGGCTACGGCAACCCGCAGTTCTTCTACTCCCGCCGGGTGGGCCGCGCCCCGCAGCGCCGTGTCTTTCCCGGCGGCGACGCGCCCTTCGTGGACGAGCCCGAGCAGTCCACCATCCTGGCCGCCGCCAAGGTGAGCGGGCGGACGGCGGGCGGCTGGTCGGTGGGGGTGATGGACGCCGTCACCCAGCGCGAGCAGGCGCGCTACGTGGACGCGGAGGGCCTGGAGCACGCCACCCCGGTGGAGCCGATGACCAACTACTTCATCGGCCGGGTGCGGCGCGACCTGAACGGCGGGGCCACCACGGTGGGCGGGATGGTGACCGCCGTCAACCGCGACCTGGCCGACGACGAGCTGGTGCCGCTGCTGCGCCGCGACGCGTACGTGGGCGGCATCGACTTCGAGCACGCGTGGGCGCGGCGGCTGTGGACGGTGAGCGGGCACGTGGCCGCCAGCCGCGTCGGCGGCAGTGCGGACGCCATCGCCCGCACGCAGCGCTCCAGCGCCCGCTACTACCAGCGCCCCGACGCGGAGCACCTGGAGCTGGACCCGGAGCGGACGAGCCTCGCCGGCACCAGCGCCGCGCTGGCCGTGCAGCGCAGCGGCGACTGGGACATGAGCGTGCAGCTGCGCCAGGTGACGCCGGGGTGGGAGATGAACGACATGGGCTTCGCGCCCCGCAGCGACCTGCGCTCCCTGGCCACCTTCCTGGGCCGCCGGGTGCCCAGGCCCAACCGCGTCTTCCGCCAGTACTCCACCGCCGTCTACACCACCCACGCGTGGAACACCGGCGGCGACGCCACCTTCGCGGACCTGGGGCTGGGGCTGAACGGCATCTTCCACAACCTGTGGAACGCCGGGCTGAACCTGAGCTACGAGCCGGAGACCCGGGACGACCGCCTGACGCGCGGGGGGCCGCTGGCCGCCTCGCCGGCGTCGTGGGGGGTGAACGCGTACTTCAGCTCCGACCCGCGCCGCCGCCTTTCCCTCAGCGCCAGCGGCTACGCCGGCGGCGACCGGGCGGGCGGGGCGGACCGCAGCGCCAGCGTCTCGCTGAACCTGCGCCCCAGCGCCTCGGTGCAGGCGAGCGTGGGGTCGAGCCTGAGCCTGACCCGCGATCCCGACCAGTACCTGTTCGCCGCGGCGGACCCGGCGGCGGCGGAGACCTTCGGCACGCGCTACGTCTTCGGGCGGCTGGAGCAGACCACGGCCAGCATGGACCTGCGCCTGGACTGGACCTTCACCCCCACGGTGTCGCTGCAGCTCTTCGCGCAGCCCTTCGTGGCCGCGGGCGACTTCCGCGACTTCCGCGAGTTCACCACGCCGGGCGAGTCGCGGTACGCCGTCTACGGCCGCGACCGCGGGACGGTGTGCACCTACCAGGCGGGCGGCGGGCGCGTGTACGCCATCCAGCCCACGCTGCAGGTGGACTGCCCCGCCGGCGCGGAGAACCTGCCGGGCGACCTGCTGCGGGTGGACGACCCGGACTTCAACGTCCGCTCGCTGCGCGGAAACGCGGTGCTGCGCTGGGAGTACCGCCCCGGCAGCGCGCTCTTCCTGGTCTGGCAGCAGGAGCGCAGCGGGTTCGAGCCGCTGGGCGGGTTCAGCGCGGGCCGCGACGTGGGCCGCCTGTTCCGCGAGCCCGCCCGCAACGTCTTTCTGCTCAAGGCCACGTACTGGATCGGCTGATGCACCCCGCCCGCGCCCGCCGTCCCGCGCCGGGGCGGCGGCCGCGGCGGATGATCCTTTCTCGCCGGAGGGATGAATGAAAGTCACGTCTCCGTTCGCCGCGGCCGCGGCCGCCCTGGGCCTGCTCGCGGGGCTGGGGCTGGAGGCCCGCGCCAGCACCCTGGCGGGCGAGGTGCGCCCGCACGCCGTGGCCGTGGCCTGGCTCACGCCGGGCGCGCCTTCGCCCGCGGGGCTGGAGGCGGACCGCCTGGGCGCCCGGGGCGCGCCGGCGAAGAAGGAGCGGCTGATCAAGCTGCCGCCGATGCGCGCCCGCGCCCCCCGGCCGGCCCCCGCCGCGCGGCAGGCGCCGGCCCGGGTGCCGCGCAGGGTGCTGACGGGGAGCGGCAGCTGCCCGCGCGAGGCGGCGGCCCCCGCGGCCCGGGACGTGCGCGGCGCGTGAGGGCACGGCCGGCCGTCCGGATCAACCGCCGGGCTGGGGGGTACCCGGCCCGGCGCCCTCCGCGCCACTTTCGTTCGATCTTCGCGATTCCAGACTCCCTCGCCACCGGCTCGATGAAGCGCATCCTCTTCGCCGCCCTCGCCCTGGCGGCGCTGGCTCCCGCGCCCGCCCGCGCCCAGGCGACGGCGGCGGACTCCGCCCGCGCCGTGGTCGTTCGCCTGTTCGACGGGATGCGCGCGGGGGACAGTGCCGCCGTCCGCGGCGTCTTCGTCCCCGGCGCGCGGCTGCAGACCGCGATGGTGCGGCAGGACGGCACCCCGGTGCTGCGCGAGGACTCGCTGGACACCTTCGTCCGCGCCGTGGGCGAGCCGCACGAGTTCGTGTGGGACGAGCGGGTGGACTCGGTGCAGGTGCGCATCGACGGGCCCCTGGCGGTGGTGACGGTGGACTACTCGTTCTACGCGGGCGACCGCTTCAGCCACTGCGGCATCGACGCCTTCCAGCTCTTCCGGGGGCGGGAGGGGTGGAAGATCTTTCAGCTGACGGACACCCGCCGCCGCACCGGGTGCGGCGCCCAGACCGGGACTTCTCCATGACGCGCAGCAGGACCCCCCTTTCCGCCCTTCGCCGGGCCCGCCCGCAGCCCCGCCGCGGCGGCGTGCGCCGCTCGGTGATGGGCGCGCTGGTGCTTCCCGTGGTGGTGGGCGGCTTTGCGCTGCAGGCGTGGAGCGGCGACGACGGCGAGCGGATGTTCCACGAGGTGGTGGCGATGGTCGCCGAGCGGGGGCTGGACTCGCTTTCCGACGCGCAGATCTACGAGAAGGCCGCCCGCGGGCTGCTGGTGCAGATCGGCGACCCGTACGCGGACCTGTTCTCGCCGGAGCAGCTTGCGGCGTTCAGCCGGCAGGCGCTGCGCAACTCGTACGGCGGGGTGGGGATGCAGATCACCCTGGTGCGCGACACGGCCACGGTGACCCGCGTCTTTCCCGGCTCGCCCGCGGCGGCCGCCGCCGTGCAGCCGGGCGACCGCATCGTCCGCGTGGGGGGCGAGGGGGTGACGGGGATCACGCTGGACCAGGTGACCTCCCGCCTTCTCGGCACGCCGGGGACCGGGGTGCAGGTGGAGTTCCTGCGCCACGGCACGGGACCGATCCGCCAGTCGTTCACCCGCGAGCGCATCCGCTACCCCTCGGTGGGCTACGCGGTGATGCTGGAGCCGGGGATCGGCTACGTGCCGCTGGAAAGCTTCAACGACACCTCGGGCGAGGAGATCCTCCGCGCCCTGGTGAGCCTGCGCAAGAGCGGCGCGACCGCGTTCGTGCTGGACCTGCGCGGCAACACCGGCGGCAGCCTGGACCAGGCGGTGCGCATCGGCGGCCTGTTCCTGCGGCAGGGGCAGCAGGTGCTGCGCGCCGACTACCGCGGCGCGCCCGACGAGACGTACGAGGCCCAGGCGGAGTCGGCGGTCCCCGACGCACCGCTGGTCATCCTGACCGACGGCGAGAGCGCGTCGGCCTCGGAGATCGTGGCGGGGGCGCTGCAGGACCACGACCGCGCCGTCATCGTCGGCACCACCAGCTTCGGCAAGGGGCTGGTGCAGGACATCTTCCAGCTGGAGGGCGGCTGGGCGCTCAAGCTCACCACCGGGCGCTGGTTCACCCCCAGCGGGCGCGACATCCAGCGCCCCCGCCGGCTGACGCCGGAGGGGCGGCTGGTGGAGGTGCCGGCGGACTCGGTGGCGGACCGCCCGGTGTTCCGCAGCGACGCGGGGCGCCCGGTGTACGGCGGCGGCGGCATCACCCCCGACGTGGTGGTGCAGGCGGACACGCTGCAGGGCGCGGAGCGCGAGCTGATGCGGCTGCTGGGCCCGCGTGGCGCGCTGGTGAACGAGGTGCTGCAGGAGATGGCGGTGGACCTGGGCCCCCGCGTGGAGCCCGCCTTCCGCGCCACGCCGGCGCTGCGCGACGACCTCTTCCGCCGCATGGAGCGCCGCGGCTTCCGCGTCGATCCCGAGAAGTACCGGGCCGGCTCGCCGCTGGTGGACCGGCTGCTGGAGGACCGCATCTCCGAGTTCGCCTTCGGCGACTCGGCCGCCTTCCGGCGCACCATCCCCCGCGACGCGCAGCTGCAGGCGGCGCTGCGGGTGCTGCGCGGCGCCCAGACGCAGCCGGACGCGCTGGCCCGCGCGGCGGCCGCCATCCCCGCGCCGCGCGAGCGCTCCTGACGCGTCGGCATCGCACCGGCGGGGTGCCGCGAGGCGCCCCGCCTCTTTTCATCCATCTCCCGAAAGGCTGGAGCACGTGAACCACCGCATCCGTCTGGCGGCGCTCGCCGCCGCCGCGCTGGTGGCGGCGCCGGCGGCGGCCCAGGCGCCCCGCACCGACGGTCCGCTCACCAACACGCCGCGGCCCACCGGCGCCGCCATCAGCGCCGAGGACCTGCGCACGCGCCTGTACATCATGGCCGACGACTCCATGAAGGGGCGCGAGGCCGGCACGCGCGGCGGCGCCATGGGCACCGACTACATCGCCGCGGAGCTGCGGCGCATGGGGCTGCAGCCCGCCGGCGACGACGGCACCTTCTTTCAGCAGATCCCGCTGATGCGGCGCGGCGTGGCGGACGGCGCCGCGCTGAGCGTGGACGGCGCGCCGCTGGCGTACGGCACCGACTTCCTGGTGGTGCCCACCTACGGCGGCGTCCTGCTGTTCGCGGACCGCTTTCAGGCCGACGGCGCGCAGGTGGTGTACGGCGGCCGCGTGGGCGAAGAGGCGGCGATGATCTCGCCGGAGCAGGCGCGGGGCAAGCTGGTGGTGTTCGCCGCGCCGGTGGGGCAGGACGGGCAGCCGACCTTTCCCTTCTGGGCGGGCGGGCGCACCTACGAGCGCTACGCGGACGCGGCCGGCGTGGCCTTCGCGGTGCTGGACTACGTGCCCGAGGGGCTGCAGGGCTTCTTCCGCGCCGCGCGCACGGAGATGGGCGCGGCGGCCGCGCCCAACGCGACCCGCTACCCCGCGGGACTGATGGTGACCACCGCCGCGGCGGCGCGGCTGCTTGGTGCGCCGCTGGCGGGGCTGCAGCCCGGCGCGATGGGCGGGACCGCGAGCGGATCGGCCTCGTTCTTCGACCGGCCGACGCCGTTCCCCGCGCGCAACGTGGTCGCGGTCCTGCCGGGGCGCGACCCGGCGCTGCGCGGGCAGTACGTGGCCATCGGCACGCACAACGACCACGTGGGGATGACGAGCGAGCCGGTG
>DASTNU010000582.1:0-2149 GCA_035720605.1 Longimicrobium sp.
GGATGGCGGACGGCACCACCGCGGCGCTCGACTTCCGCGAGGCGGCGCCGCTGGGCGCGACCGCGAACATGTACCTGGACTCCGCCGGCAACGTCTCCGACACGCTGTCGCTGCAGGGGCACCTGGCCTCCGGCGTCCCCGGCTCCGTCGCCGGGATGTGGGAGGCGCACCGGCGCTTCGGCACGCTGCCGTGGGCAGAGGTGGTGCAGCCCGCCATCGCGCTGGCCGAGGGGATCGTGGTGCACGAGCGCCTGGCGAACTCGCTGCGCAGCTACGAGCGGCAGCTGGCGCGCTACCCCGCCACCGCCCGCATCTTCCTTCCCGCCGGCCGCGCGCTGCGGGTGGGGGAGCGGCTGGTGCAGGCGGAGCTGGCGGAGACCTTCCGGCGCATCGCGGCGGAGGGGATGGACGGCTTTTACCGGGGGCGGACGGCGGAGCTCATCGAGGCGGAGATGCGGCGCGGCGGCGGGCTCATCACCCGCGAAGACCTGGCGCGCTACCGCGCCGTCTGGCGCGACCCCATCCGCTTCGCCTACCGCGGGCACGAGATCATCTCCATGCCCCCGCCCAGCAGCGGCGGGGTGACCATGGCGGAGCTGCTGAACATCCTGGAGGGGTACGACCTGCGGTCGATGGGCTACCTGTCGCCCGAGCACGTGCACGTCTTCGCGGAGGCCGCGCGGCGCGCGTACGCCGACCGCAACGCCTACCTGGCGGACCCCGACTTCGTCCCGCAGCCCACGGCGCGGATGGCGAGCGACGAGTACGCGGCGGAGCGCCGCCGCGGCATCGACCGCGCCCGGGCCACCCCCTCCGCGCAGGTGGCGCCCGGCCTGGGCGCCCCGCCGCGCGAGGGGACGCACACCACGCACTACTCCATCGTGGACGCCGCCGGCAACGCCGTGGCGGTGACGACCACGCTCAACTCCCTGTACGGCAGCCTGGTGACGGTGGCGGGGGCGGGGGTGGTGCTGAACAACGAGATGGACGACTTCACCGCCAAGCCGGGGGTGCCCAACCAGTTCGGCCTGGTGCAGGGCGCCGCCAACGCCGTCGCGCCGGGCAAGCGGATGCTCTCCGCGATGACGCCCACCATCGTCCTGGATCCGTCCGGCCGCGTGCGGCTGGTGACGGGGACGCCGGGGGGTGCCACCATCATCACCTCCGTGGCGCAGACGGTGAGCAACGTCATCGACTTCGGGATGGACGTGGCCACGGCCACCAGCGCCCCCCGCCTGCACCACCAGCACCTGCCGGACACCCTGCGCTTCGAGAAGCGCGGGCTGCCGGCGCCGACCGTGGCGCGTCTGCTGGAGATGGGCCACGCCCTGGCGGAGCGCAGCGGTTTCCAGGGCGACGTGCAGAGCATCGTGGTGCTCCCCAACGGCTACCAGTCCGCCGTCGCCGACCCCCGGCGCGGCGGCGCGGCCGTGGGCGTCAACGAAGTACGACGGGTTGTGCAGTAGGGCCCTCCCCCGGCCTCGCTCAGGCTCGTCCACCCCCTCCCGCAAACTGCGCGGGAGGGGGTGTATACTTCTACGAATTTTTCTGCATCGTGGCAGGGTTTTCGTTAGGGGACTACCTCAGAAAGGGAACGGAGCATACATTGTACGGCGTGTGCGGTTTGCTTCGGCGCGCTGCGTGGGGAGGGAGGATGCGGCAAGATGGGAAGATGCGCGGGACGTCGCGTGCGGTGCGTGCGCGGGCGAAGGAGCTGCGGAAGGAGCAGACGCCCGCGGAGGGGAAGCTCTGGCGCGTGCTTCGACAGCGTGCGGTGAACGGGCTCAAGTTCCGGAGACAGCATCCGTTCGACGGGCTGGTGCTCGACTTCTTCTGCCCCGAGGTCGCGCTCTGCGTGGAGCTCGACGGCGGCATCCACGACACCGACGACCAGCGGGAGCGGGACGCCGCCCGCACCGCGCACCTCGAAGCGCGTGGCCTCCGCGTCATCCGCTTCCGCAACGAGGAGGTGCTGGCGGATATGCCCTCCGTCCTCCGCCGCATCGCCAAGGCCGCGGCCGTCCCCAGCGTCCGACGTGCGAGCTACGGATAACGCGGTGACCACCAGCGCTCGCCCTGCCACAGAAAACGTGCAGTCTACACCCCCTCCCACGCAGTTTGTGGGAGGGGGTGGACGAGCCCAGGCGAG
>DASTNU010000583.1:0-5815 GCA_035720605.1 Longimicrobium sp.
GTCTACTGCGCGACGAAGCACGCGGTGGACGCCATCACCCGCGGGCTGCGGATGGACCTGCTGGGCACCGGCGTGCGCGTGAGCACCATCGACCCGGGGATGGTGGAGACGGAGTTCAGCGTCGTCCGCTTTCACGGCGACCGTGAGCGCGCGGACCGCGTCTACCGCAACATGACCCCGCTGTCCGCCGCCGACATCGCCGAGACGGTGCTGTGGGTGGCCACGCGCCCCCCGCACGTGAACATCGACGAGATCATCCTCAAGCCCACCGACCAGGCCAGCGCCACCCTGGTGCACCGCTCCGAGCGGCCTGCCTGATACAAGGACCCGAAAAACAACAGATTGGCCTCACGCAGAGGAAACAGAGGAAGCAGAGTCAGGATTTGCCCTCTGCTTCCTCTGCGTGAGGCCGATTCTTTTTGGCTAGTATGTACAATTGACAAACGAGCCCTAAACTGGACAGGGGCGGGGATCAGGCCAGCGGCCCCGATTTCTACGCGCCGCCGCAAGTCTGCCATCCAATCCGGGCATTCCGCCGCGCTCTCGTCCCACAGGCGCTCCATACCCTCCAGCATGCGAAGCCGTGCCCTGTCGGGACGGGGCACAGTTTTGCCAGGACCGCAATCGCGGCTTCCGCAGTCTCTAGGATGGACTCGTGCGTCTCCTCGCGTTCGGTCACTCATGCACCCCGCTCTCCACCTGCGTTGCCCACGCGTTGATCAGCACGGCCAGTTCTTCGCTCCACCCGCGCAGGCGCTCCACCACGGACGCCATCAGCAGGCGGAAGGCGTCCGGCACTGCCCCTGACTGCGCGGAGAGGCGGAGCAGCACCAGGTAGCGTTCAAAGGTATCCAAGTCCCCAAGCACCCCGTCCGGGTCCGCTTCCCGTTCCCAACGCCGGGCATCAGTTTGCCCACGTCGATAGCGATAACGCGGAACACGTCCACCAAGTCCCCATCCACGAACGCCAGCAGAGCGCCGTAATCATCGCTCCGGTCCTGCGCCAACTCCCGGTTGCTCTCGTACCATCGTTGCAGTTCACGGACGGAGAACCACCCGCGCTCCACCACGTCCAGCATCCCCACCAGCATGCGGCGAGTGTTGCCATCCGCCCGCTCTGCCCGCTCGCGCGCCTCATCCCACGACGGGCGATAGATCGTGTGCACCGGCTCCGCGCCAACGGCTACAGGACGCTCCGAAGGCGGGGACAGGACCGGCAGTGCGGCGGAGTCAACCGGCTCCTGGGACTCCGGGGCGCTCCCAAGCGTATGCCGCCCCGGAACGGCGCGGCCAGGGTCGCGGGCGGGCATCAGGTGCCGCTCCCAAGAAAGCCCGCCAGCAGCGAGCGCGCGGGCAACGCGGGCGCGGGTGGGGCGGAATGACCGGCCGCTGTTGCGGCGGATGGCAGCGGCGAGGCGGGGCCGCTGGCGGGCGGTTCGGCGCTGTTGGTGTCCATGTGGGCAACGGTAAGAGTGCCCAACATGGTTCAAAACCCGGACTCCTGTCGCTTTCCGGTAGTCCGAATTCGTGGCCGATTTGGTGTGCCGCGGGTAGATTGGGGAGCGTTCCCCGTCCTGCGTCGTCACCCCATAGCCCGGAAGGAAACAGTGAACGCGAAGCGCATCATTCTTGGTCTGACGCTGGCGGCAGGAATCGCCGCGTGCGGCGACGGTGAGTTGATCCTGCCCGCTGGTCCATCCTTCAACGGGGGGCACACGCTGGGCTCTGGCGGCGGGGTGGGGGGGGGGGGAGGGGAAGATGGCACCAGTACGGCGAGCGACTCGCTGGGGCGGAGCGGCCACACGCTGGGCTCTGGCGGGTGAAAGGCGGCAGGCTCCGGGCGGATCAGCCCGGAGCCTGCTTCCATCCACGGAGCCGCGCCGTCAGGCCGCGCAGGACTCCCCGTGCGGGTAGCCCCGGCGCCACGTCCGGCGCGGGCCGTTCATGCAGGCGGATCGTGACGCGCAGGGCGGACGCCTCGCGCATGTAGTGCGGCTCGCGCCTGCGCTCCGCGGACTGGAGCGCGGCATCAGCGTAGGTGTCCGCACGGTCCCAATCCCCCCGCGCGAGCCACCCTTCCGCCAGATGCAGGAACACCGGAGAGCTGTAATCATCGAAGCGCCGCACCAGCTCTACCACCACGCGCTCCACTTCGGCCAGCCGGTCCGTTCGCCCTGCCCCTGCCGCTGCCCACGCGAGCGACGATAGCACCAGCGCCTGTTCTTCCGGCCGGCGGATCAGCGGCACCACCCGTTCCAACAGATAGAGCGCGCCGGAGTAGTGGTGCTGCCGCAGCAGCGCGAACGAGAAATCGTGAGCGAGCGCGGGAATGCGCGGATGATCGTGCGGGTAGAGAGACAGGGCATGGCCGGTGTGCACTGCGGCGAGTCGGTATTTCCCCGTCTCAACGGCTATGCTCATCAGGTCGTGGTGCGCCATGCCCGCCTCTTTCCGCCTGCCGCTCCCCTCCGCCTGCGATACGGCACGCTGAAAGAACCGGCGCGCCTCGAAGTAGCGGCCAGCGGCCTTCATCATGGCGCCGTAGCCGATCAGCGCCCACACCTTCTCGGCGTCGTCTTTGGCCCGTACGGCGAGTTTCCAGGCGCGCAGGTGCCAGATGCCCGCCCGCTCGTACATCAGCGCCCGGCGGGCTTTCCTGGCGGCAAGGTTCGCACGTGCGGGGTTGTCCGGCTCCGCATGCGCGGCGGCTTCGGCAAAGAGGAGCGCCGCCAGGAGAAGGCCGCGTTCGTCCGCCCATTCATGCACGAACGCGCAGGCGTCCGCCACCTGGGTAGCGGACGCCGCTTCGGGAGACTCAAGTAGCAGGGAGAACGTAGCGAGCGCGGGCGCCAGTTCGGGTGTCTCAGCGCCCGCCAGGGTGAAGCGCTCCCGCACCTGCGCGCTTGGGGCATGGAACAGACAACGGCGCTCCCCAGGCGCGGAGCCCCACAACGCCACGTCCACCAGCGCACGCCAGAGAACGAGCCCCGTTGCGCTCTCCACCTGTTCCAAGACGGGGAGACGGTCGAGGGGCAGCGGTGGCGGCGGGATGCGGTGCTGCCTGCCAGCGCGCATTCAGCGAACAAGTGAAGGGGCGCAATGTATGTTCCGTCCTATTTGGGAAGGATAGCGCGGAAAGCGCCATCCCGCCATAAAAAAAGACCGGGGCAGGCGCACACCTGCCCCGGTCCCTCTTTTCGTGGTTCGCCAACTCCCCTCTGAAGCGGCAGCATCGTTTGCCCAGTGGCAGACTTAGTGCCGATTCGGGTAGGCATCTGGAAATCCCGCTTTTCCTCGATAATCTCCCGCACGGTGAGTACTTGCACGCGAGGATACGCCACTTCGCGGTATTCCCAGGTGCCCGCCTCATTCGCTGCACTCCGCATTGCCTTTGTAGGCTCGCGAAGGGAGACGAAACCGGCTAGCTCCGCATCCGGCTCCGTTGAGCGGACTCCGATCAGGTCACGCACGTCCGTGGGGCCCATGCTTCCGCCCTTCACAGAGAGCACCATCGAACTCAGCCCACGTTGCGTCTCGAAGTAGATCCTGCCATCAATCCCCTTATCACCAGTCTTTTTCGTGGGGAAGCCCCCGACCTTCTCAACGGCCCAGTGTTCAAACTGGAACCTGTCGTGCTCCCAAGAGCCTTAGCAGCCTCGACGCTGTTGGGTATACCGTCAACCGTTTTTCGAGATCACCCGTGCCGTGGTGGCAGGGGCGGCGGCTCGTCGGGATAGTCGGAATGTTCGGGCGGCGGCGGGGGCAGGTCCACCGTCCGGTCGTCCTCGGGCAGCGGAGGCGGCGGGGCGGCATCGCGAGCTTCCGCGCGCGGAGCGCGCTCCGCGCGGTTGAACGCATCCATCACCCGGTCCTCCACCAGCGGATCCAGCGCGCCGCCGCTGTACGCGGGAAGCAGGGCGATCTCGCGGGCGGTGAGCCCCTGCACCCACACGTCGCCGCCGCGCTCGCGAAGCTCCACCGCATCCATCGGGATCACCACGCGGCGGTCCTCGCGCAGCAGGAACAGGTCGCTGGCCACGCCCACCACCAGGTAGGCCACCTTCATCAGGTCCGGATCGACGAGCATCTCCTCCACCTTGCCCACGCGCTCGTTGTCCGCGCCGAAGACGTTCCAGCCGCGCGGGTTGGGCGCGTCCCTGGGCAGGCGGAAGCCGCGGGCGTCGCGCAGCGGGACGACGCGCGCGCTGTCCATCCCCGGGGTGCCGGAGGGGAGCGGCGGCCCGTAGTAGCGCGGATGGGCTCGCTCCAGTTCCGCCAGCACCTCCGCGCTGAGGGGATGGTCGTCGTCGTAGGTGGGCAGGCGGCGGATGTCGGCGTCGGTCCAGCGCGTCAGGCGCATGGACTGCGCCCCCCAGTCCAGCTCGTCCACCGGAACCAGCACCGTGGAGCCCAGCAGGCCGCGCTTGACGGCCAGGTAGCGCACCCGCCCGTCGCGCCCGATCAGCACGTCGCTGACTGTCCCCACGTTCACGCCGCCGGGGTCGCCCACCGCCCAGCCGGTCAGGTCGCGCGTGCGCAGCACCTCCGCGCGGGCGACAGGGTTCTCCGCCATCGTCTTCCCCCCTTCTGTGGTCGAGGGTCCGTCAGCTCGCGGGCGGAATCACCAGCCGCTGCCCCGCCCGCACCTGGTCCGTCTCCATCTCGTTCGCGCGGCGGATGGCATCCACCGTGACCCCGTACCGCCGCGCGATGCCGAACAGCGTCTCGCCCGCCGCGACCGTGTGGGTGCGGCTGCCGCGCGCGGGCTGCTGCGCGCGCCCCTGCTGCTGCGGCCGCGACTGCGGCTGCGCCCCCGCGTTGCGGTCCCGCGCGCCGGCGGGAAGCCGCAGCACGTCGCCCACCTCGAGCGCGTTCATGTCCACGTCCGGGTTCAGCGCCCGCAGCTGCGCCGGGGTCACGCCGTAGCGCCGCGCGACCGCGTAGAACGTCTCCCCCGCGGAGACGGTGTGACTGCGGGGGCGCGCGGACGTGCTGGTGGCCGCAGTCCCGGTGCGGCCGGTGGTGCCGGTGCCGCTCGTTCCCGTCCGTCCCCCGTTGGTCCGGCGCGCGGTGGTGTCGCGGGGCGCCGGGCGCGTGGACGTGGTGTCACGCCGCGCCGGCTGCCCCGTCGCCACGCGCTGGCCCGTACCGGGGCGCACGGTGTCCCGCGGGGCGGGGCGGGAGGTAGAGGCGGTGTCTCGCCTCGCCGGCTGGCCGGAGGTCACCCGCTGGCCGCCGCCGGCGCGCGCGGTGTCGCGGCGCGCGCTGTCCCGGGCGGCCGCGCGCGGCGCGGGGCCGGTGCTCACCCACACCACTTCGCCGCGGGGCGGGCGCGGCGCCGCATCGCCGCTGGCCTGCACGGAGAACGGCCCGGCGCCGCCGCTGCGGGCGTACGGACCGGGCTTCGGCTTCGGAGGCGCGGGGACGGTATCCGCCTCCGCATCGACCTCCTCGTCCTCGCCCCCGTCCACCTCCGCCATCTGGATGCTGTCCCCGGCCGGCTGCCCGAAGCGGATGGTGTCCGCGGGGGGCCGGCGGGGACCGGTCTGCGCGGCGGCGTCGGCGGCCGCGCAGCAGAGGGCGAGGAGAAGGAGCGGGATGGAGCGCATGATCAGGCCTGCGTGGGATTGGCGGCGGTCTGGCGGCGGTGCTTGAGCCACTCCAGGAACGGCGGGAGCAGCGACAGCAGGACGATGACGACGATCACGTACTCGAAGTTGCGCTGCACCACCGGGATGTTGCCGAAGAAGTACCCCGCGAACAGGAAAAGGGTGATCCACGCCACCCCGCCGATGATGTTGAAGCTCAGGAAGCG
>DASTNU010000584.1:0-4607 GCA_035720605.1 Longimicrobium sp.
GGACGGGGAAAAGCCGCCGCCGGAGCCGCCCGGCATCGCCGAGCGCCGGCGCGGCCTGCTGGACGCGCTGGCGGACGCCGCCGGTCGGCTTCCCGGCGACCCCTGGATCACCGGGCAGCGCGTGCGCTACCTGCTGGAGACGGGTGACGACGAGGGCGCGCTCGCCGTGGCGCGCGGGTGCCGCGCCGAGCGCTGGTGGTGCGCGGCGCTGGAGGGGCTGGCGCTGCACGAGGCGCGCAAGTTCGCGGACGCGGAGCGGGCGTTCGACCTCGCGCTGGCGGCCATGCCCGCCGGGGAGCGGGAGGAGTGGACGGACGTCGTCGATCTCCTGCAGCCCCGCGACCAGCGCGCCTTCCGGCAGATGGCGCCGGAGGAGCGAAAACGGCTGGCGCGGCGCATCTGGTGGCTGGCGGACCCGCTCTGGTCCGAACCGGGGAACGACCGCCTGACGGAGCACTACGCCCGCTGGACCATGGACCGCATCCAGCGGGGCGCGCGGCAGGTGGACCGCACCCGCTGGGGCGAGGACCTGCGCGAGGTCGTGGTGCGCTACGGCTGGTTCACCGCGTGGGAGCGCTACGAGCCGATGTTCTACGGCGGCTCGCAGTCATCCTACGCCATCGCGTACAACGACCCGCGCACCTGGGAGTTCATCCCGCCCCTGGAGACGGCGCTGGACCCGGGCCTGCTGCTGGGCGACGAGTGGCCGCTCTCGCAGACGGAGCCCACCACCACGCGCTACGCGCCGGAGTACGCGGCGCGCATCATGACGCTGCCGCACCAGATGGCCGTCTTTCCCCGCCCCGGCGGCGCGGTGGTGGTGGCGGGCTACGCGGTGCACGACGACAGCCTGCCCCGGACGCCGCTCCTTCGCGCCGCGCTCGTCGCCATGGACGCGGAGGGCGGACGCGCCGTCTCGCCCTGGCAGCCCACGGCGGCCACGGGCGCGCTGTACGTGGACCTCCCCGGCCCCGGGTCGGTGGTGAGCCTGGAGGTGCGCGAAGACTCCACGCGCGTGGTGGCGCGCCGGCGGCAGGCGGTGGCGTGGCAGGCGGATGCGCGCGTGTCGGACCTGCTGCTGCTGGCCCACCCGGAGGCGCGCCCCGCGGAGCTGATGGAGGCGGCCCGCATCGCGCGCGGATCGGCCGAGGTGGCGCCGGGGGAGCGGGTGGGGGTGTTCTGGGAGATGTACGGCGTGGAGCGGAGCGATTCGCTCGCGGTGCGCGTGGCCCTCGTCCCCGCCCGTGCCGGGTGGGGGCGGCGGCGCCTGGAGGCGATGGGGATCGCGAAGGCCGCGCGGACGGTGCGGCTGGGGTGGACGGAGGGGGTGGAGGCCGGGCCGGTGGTGGGCCGCGCGCTGGCCGTGGGCATTCCCGCGGACCTGCGCCCCGGCGAGTATACGCTGGAGGTGACCCTCACCGCCCCCGGCGGTACGCCCTCCACCGCCCGCCGCATCATCACCGTGCGGCGGTGAGGGAGGGCCCTCGCCCGCGGCCCGGAACCGATGAAGTTCAACCTCTCCCAGGGGGTTGGGGGGAGGCGGGCGAGTCTTGCGAGGCCGGAGGGGGCGGGGCGGGATCCGTGCCGGAGCACGCGGGCTCAACTCCCTTCCCCCCGCAGTCCGTGGAGGAAGGCTCGATCCCCTCACACCACTTCGCGCAGCCAGCCCAGCAGGCTCTCCATGGTGAACCGCCAGTTGCTCTCCAGAAGCGGCACGGCCGCCTCAAGGTTGCCGGCGGCGATCAGCCCCACGATCTGCTCGTGCGTGCGGGTGCTGACGGGGATGTAGCCGGCGTTCTGCATGTAGGCGTATTCGTACCGGCGAATCACCGACTTCAGGCTGGCGATCAGCTCCAGCAGGTACGCGTTGCCGCAGGTTTCCAGCAGCGTGCGGTGCCACGCGCCGTCCAGGTCTATCCTGCGCTCCGGCTCCGACTCTCCTTCCAGCTCGGCGTTGATCCGGTCCAGCTCCGCGCGGCGGCTGGAGGTGAGGGGCGCGCAGGTGCGCAGCGCCAGCACCTCCAGCGTCCACAGCACCGGGTACACCTCGCGCACGTCGCGCACGCTCAGCGGCTTGACGAAGAAGCCCCGCCCCACGTCCGCCTGCAGGAACCCCTCGCGCTCCAGCCGCAGCAGCGCCTCGCGGATGGGCGTGCGGCTCACCCCCAGCTCCCGCGCCAGCGCCGTGTCGCTGATGCGCGCGCCCGGCTTCAGGTCGTCGCGCAGAATGCGGTCGATGATGGCGCGGTGCACCTGGTCGCGCAGCGGAACGCGGGGAATGGCGCGGCTGCCGCGCGCGCCTGCCGGGCGCTGCGTGTCTGCTGAAGTCATGCGTGATGTCGGTAAGGGCGTCGGTGCCGACAAGATCGTCGGATTCCGTCTGCCCCGCAACCGGGGGGATGGCGAAACAGCGGCAAAGAGTGACAAGTTCTCGGGGAAGCATGGAAGGGCCGTCACTTTCGGATTCTCGCACGTTCGCACTCCCGCACTTTCGCACTCCCGTGTCCCGCGAGATCAGCGCCTCGCACCGCATGATGCAGGTGACCGAGTGGGAGCTCCAGCGCATCCTGCTGGACATCCACGACGGTCCGGTGCAGCACATGTTCGCCGCGCTGTCGCAGCTGGACCTGCTGCGCCGCGCGCTGCAGTCTGCGGGCGCCATGACGCCGGAGGCGGAGGACCGCGTCGGGCGCATCCGCCAGCTGCTGGAGGGCGGGCTGAACGAGGTGCGCAGCTTCATCGGCGCCTTTCGCCCGCCGGAGTGGGAGGCGCGCGGGCTGGTGCCGCTGCTGGAAGGGTTGCTGCTGCAGCACGAGTCCATGACGGACATGCAGGTGGCGCTGGAGGTGCGCGGCGCCGTCCCCGAGATGCCCGTGCCGGTGAAGATCTGCCTGTACCGCGTGCTGCAGGAGGCGTTGAGCAACGCCTATCGCCACGGCGGCGCGGAAGGCGTGGTGGTGCGCCTGCGCCGCGTGGAGCGCCGGGGCGAGCCGCGGCTGCGCATGTCCGTCAGCGACAACGGCCACGGCTTTTCCCCCGCCGCCATGCAGGGCGGCCGGCACTTCGGGCTGCAGGGGATGCGCGACCGGGTGGAGATGATCGGCGGGCGGTTTCGCCTGCGCAGCGCGCCGGAGACCGGGACGATGATCGCCATCGAGGTGCCCCTGGCCGCGGGGGAAGGATGATGCAGAAGCACCGCATCCTGCTGGCCGACGACCACGAGCTGGTGCTGGAGGGGCTGCGCTCGCTGGTGGAGGCCGAGCCGGACCTGCGCGTGGTCGCCACCGCCACCAACGGCCGGCAGGTGCTGGACGCCGTGCGAGAGAGCGAGCCCGACGTGGTGGTGCTGGACCTGGAGATGGGCGAGATGAACGGCCTGCGCTGCCTGGAGGTGCTCAAGCGCGACCATCCCGACGTCCGCGTCCTGGTGCTCACCGCCTACGGCGACGGCGAGTCCATCCGGGCGGCGCTGGAAGGCGGGGCGGACGGCTTCGCGCTCAAGACGGAGCCGCCGCAGCAGACGGTGACCAGCATTCGCCAGGTGTGCCGGGGCCAGCTGGTCTTTCCGCTGGCCGCGCGCAAGTGGCTGATGCGCAGCGACGCGCCGCAGGACTCCGGCGCCCCCACCGCGCGCGAGACGGAGATCCTGGCGCTGGTCTCGGAGGGGCTGACCAACGCGCAGATCGCCCGCCGCCTGCGCGTGAGCGACAACACCGTCAAGTTCCACCTCCAGAACCTGTACCTCAAGCTCGGCGTGCGGAACCGCACCGAGGCGACCGCCTGGTTCCTGCGCGAGCGGCGCAAGGGACGGGCGTGACGGCAGGGCAGGGAGGGGGAAGGGCAGGGTTCTCACTGCGTCCGCGGGGCCCTCTCCCCCGACCTCCTTTCGCTCGTTCCTCGCGACGTCGGTCGACCCCTCCCCCAACTTTCGGGGGAGGGGTGGTTGGGGCGGGATCCCGGCGCTTCGGACGGTGTGGCGCGACGGCAGGCGCCCCCCTCTCCCGGCCTCTCCCCCACAAACTGCGTGGGGGAGAGATGACGCGCCCCCGATCTGCGGAGCGCAATCCAAGTTCAACCTCCCCCAGAGGTTGAACCCCACCAGCCAACAGAGCGAAATGCAGGCGCGAGAACGGTTTTCTAGCGACCGCACGCGCAACCTGCACGCCGAATTCCCGGCATCGCGCAGCCTGCACGGCCTTGGTGACACCTGCGTTGACACCCTTTGACACCCAGCCCCCGCCCGGTCCCCGGTCAAGAAGCCCGGCGGACCGGGGCGGCGGGGGGCCGTCAATCCCTACTCTTTTCAACGGAAGGCGCCACCGCGTGACATCGGAACGATTGAGACGCATCGCCCCCCCTTGACCGCCCGGCGGGGCCTTGGCGTGATCGTCCGCGCGCCAACATACAGGCTACCACTCTGGCGAGGGAAGGAGGGGCGGAATCCAAGATGCCGGGACGACGAGAGGACGCCGCCGCACGGGAATGGTGCAGCTGGGCCGTCATTGATTCGGCAGGCGTTCTAGTTTGCCTTACAGTGTACAAACGGGGGGCCGCAGAAGTGGTGCGGCGCCTGGGCGGCTGATGCCCTGAAAACCCGAAGGTCCGGT
>DASTNU010000585.1:0-3660 GCA_035720605.1 Longimicrobium sp.
CCGGGATGCCGTGCGAAACACCGGGATCGACGCGGCGCCTCCTTCGGAAATGACAGACGGGCTGACCCGCTGGACGACAGCGACCCCTCGTGCAACCAGATCCGCGATGAACCGGAAAAAATTCAGCCGATGCGGAGGTACGATGCTCCCGAACGTCCCTTTTCTCGATCGCGCCCCCGTCCTCCGCGATGAAAAACAGCCGCGGCCCGCAATCCACGCGGAGCTTTCCGGGAATCGGGCGATCCGGGGACGGCGGCGTTTTCCGAAGACCCCTTCCGCTTCCGTCCATCAGGTGGGACATGGCCGCCCCGGCCGGCCTGGTCGAGACGGCTCCTTTTTCACCCCGGCGGCGCCGGCAGACGCGGCCAGCCGCGGGAGGGGCTCGCGGGAACCGCGAACCGTCATTCTTCGCATCCTGCTTGATTGCAACAGGATACGTTGCCCCGCCCGGCCCATGTCGTCGCTCGCTTCACGACTTTGTGGAGCGCGCGCGCGACAGGCAGGTGAACGTGTTGCGCGGAACCCCTTTGCAGATTAGGATTCATGGTCTCGCGGCACCGCTCCGCGACGCCTTTCCCTGCCCGGCTGCCACGGCGCGGCACCTGCTCCGCGCCAGCCAGGTCCTGATCCCACCGGGAGCACCCGGCCCGGTACCGTCCCCTTGCTTGTGAAGACCCCCGCAATGGCCGACAAGGGCATCGATCGTCCGACGCCGACCGCAGCCGCACGCCGGCCATGGTCGGCCCCGCGCGTGGAAGACCTGCCGCGCCTTACCCAGCTGACCCTGCAGACGGGCGCCATCGAGGGCACCTGCGGCACGAACGGCAGCACCTGCTTCTGAACCGCGCGAGCTGACGAGGACGCCGCCGTGATGTACGTGGGCTTCGCCATCACGGAGCACTGCAACCTGCGGTGCCCTCACTGCATCCGCGACGACGTGACCACGGTGCGCAACCTTCCGCCGGAGCTGCTGTTCCGCACGGTGGACGACGCGCTGGAGATCTTCGGGCAGGGGCAGGTGACCGCCAGCATGACCGGCGGCGAGCCCACCCTGCACCCCCACTGGGCCGCGATCGTGGCAGGGCTGCACGATCGCGGCGTTCCGTATCGGTTCGTCACCAACGGCTGGCACATGCGCCGGCTGATGCCGTCGCTGGACCGCCACCCGCCCGAGGCGGTGCGGGTGAGCCTGTCGGGGGCCACCGAGGCGGTGCACGACGAAGAGCGCGGCCGGGGAAGCTTTCGGCGGGTGCTGCAGGCCATCGCCCTGCTCACCAGCCGGCGCATCCCCGCCGCGCTTTCCATCGTCATCGACCGCCGCGACCGCCACCAGGTGCGCGTGGCCGCGGAGCTGGCCGAAGCGCTTGGCGCCGTGCGGCTGCACTTCATCCTCCCCCAGCCCGTTCCCGGCAGCGCGGTGCGCGACAGCGACCTCCCCCCGGGCGAGTGGGCGGGGGTGCGCGACGAGGTGTTCGCCCTGCGCGCCGAGCCCGGCCGGCGCACCGTCCTGCAGCTGGACTACGGCTACCCCTTCGACGGCCCCGAGCAGGCGTGCGAGACGTTCAGCGGCCAGCGGGTGTACGTGGACGCCCGCGGGCGTCTGTCGATGTGCTGCCAGCTCTCAGAGTACGGCTTCAACGAGCGCGACGTGGTGGCGGACCTGAACGAGGTGCGGTTCCGCGAGGTGTGGCCGCGCTACGTGGAGGCGCTGCGCGGGCTGCAGGCCCGCACCGCCGTGCGCGACCCCGCGAACCCGTTCGACGCGTTTCCCTGCATGCGCTGCGCGCGCGCCCTGGGCAAGACGGCGTTCCTGGCCGACTACCCGGACTCGCCCTGGCACGGCGCGGCCGCGCCCGGCGCCCCGCCGCTGGTGACGCTCGGCTACCGCCCTCCCGCGCGCGCGGCCGCGTAGGCAGCGCCGGGACGCCGGAGAAAAGGGCCGGATCGCGCGCCAGCGGGGCCGCGGCCGGCCTTTTCCGGGCCCGGTGCCGGCGTAAACGCAAGGCGGCCCCGCCCTGCACGCGTTCCGCCCGCGCACTCCCGACCGTTCCCCCCGCGCGCGAAGGCCTACACAGCCCCCGCCCGCCGTCCGTAGCACCCCTCACCCCCGGGACCCGACCATGAAGGCCTCCCTTCGTGTTGCCGCGCTGGCCGCGGCCGCCGTCCTCTCCGCCGTGGCGCACGCCCCCGCCGCGGCCCAGTCCGACATCCTGCTGCGCCTGCGCTCCGGCAGCCCGCTGGGCGACCGCTTTCGCGTGGACTCGGCCGGCGGCGTGGTGGCCATCAGCGAGCTGGGGATCGGCATCATCCCCGCCACGGGGTGCGGCTACCGGATGATGTGGCACCCCTTCAAGGCCGCCTTCCGCGCGGGCGGCACCGACGACAGCGGCGCCTGCAACTACTGGGACGACGCCAACGTCGGCTTCTACTCGTGGGCGGGCGGCAACCTGAGCAAGGCGACGATGTTCGCCTCGTTCGCCTTCGGCGACGCGGTGTCGGTGACCGCGGTGGACGCCGCGGGCTTCGGCGCCAGCCACACGGTGACCGGCACGGCGGGCTTCGCCACGGGCGCGTCCAACAACTGCAGCGGCTTCACCTGCGTGGCCATGGGCTACACCAACACCTCGGGCGGACAGGGCTCGGTGGCCATCGGCTACCGGGTGACGGCGGACTGCGACTACTGCGTGTCGCTGGGACACCGGGCCAGCGCCAACGGCCACGACGGCACCTTCAACGCGGCCGACCAGTCCACCACCGATTCGCTGGAGGCCAGCGCCAACAACCAGTTCAACACCCGGTACGCGGGCGGCTACCGGCTGTACACCAATGCGACCACGACCACGGGGGTGAGCCTGAACGCCGGCGGCAGCTCGTGGATCGTGATCTCGGACGTCAACCGCAAGGAGCAGTTCCTGTCGATCGACGGCGAGGACATCCTCGCCCGCATCCGCAACCTGCCCGTCACCACCTGGCGGTACCGGGACGAGGAGGACCGCGCGGTGCGCCACATCGGGCCGATGGCGCAGGACTGGGAGCGCGCCTTCGGGTTCAGCGGCGACCCGACGACCATCAACATGAGCGACTTCGACGGGGTGAACCTGGCCGCCGTGCAGGCGCTGGAGGCCCGCACCGCCGCGCAGGCCGCGGAGATCCGGTCGCTGCGCGCGGAGAACACGACGCTGCAGGAGCGCCTGGAAGCGATGGAGGCGCGACTGGCGCGCATCGAGGCCGGCCCGGACACCCCCTGAGCCGGCGTTCCCCCACCGATGGACACCCCCATTCAGAGCGGAGCGATGAATCCGATGAGATACCTGGTACGCGCGGCGCTGCTCGCCGCCGCGGCAGCCGCCATGGCGGTTCCCGCCGCGGCCCAGTCCGACATCCTGCTGCGGCTGCGCTCCGGCAGCCCGCTGGGCGACCGCTTCCGCGTGGACTCGGCCGGCGGCGTGGTGGCCATGGGCGAGCTGGGGATCGGCATCATCCCCGCCACCGGGTGCGGCGAGCGCATGATGTGGTACCCGTACAAGGGGGCCTTCCGCGCCGGCACCACCGACGACAGCGGCGCCTGCAACTACTGGGACGACGCTAACGTCGGCTTCTACTCCTGGGCGGGGGGCCACCTGAGCAAGGCCACCCTCTTCGCCTCGTTCGCCTTCGGCG
>DASTNU010000586.1:0-10867 GCA_035720605.1 Longimicrobium sp.
GCGTGGGCGCGGGCGAGGTGCTGTGGAGCGAGGGCGACCGCGGCTTCGGCTTCTTCGTGATCCTGTCCGGCGAGCTGGAGATCATCGACCCCACCGGCGACCAGCCGCGCCGCGTCACCGTCCATCTCCCGGGCGAGTTCAGCGGCGACGTGGACATGCTCACCGGCCGTGTGAGCCTGGTGCAGGCCCGCATGCTGGTTCCCGGCGAGGTGCTGGAGCTGGACGCGGAGGGGCTGCGGCGCGTGGTGGCCGAGCTGCCGGAGATCAGCGAGCTGCTGCTGCGCGCCTTTCTGATGCGCCGGCGCCTGCTGCTGGGGCAGGGGTTCCGGGGGATCCAGATCATCGGCTCGCGCTACAGCCCCGAGGCGCACCACCTGCGCGAGTTCTGCACCCGCAACGACATCGCTTACACCTGGATCGACCTGGAGCAGGACCCGCACGCCGAGGAGCTGCTCTGCCGCTTCGGCGTGGGGCCGGAGCAGACGCCCATCGTCATCGGCCGCGGCGGGCAGTGGGTAAGCAACCCCAGTCCGGCGGAGCTGGCGCGCTACATGGGGCTGGACGTCCGCATCGCCGACGGCGAGGTGTTCGACCTGGTGGTCGTCGGCGCCGGGCCCGCGGGGCTGGCGGCCAGCGTGTACGCCAGCAGCGAGGGGCTGCGCGTGCTGACGGTGGAGGGCGAGGGGGTGGGCGGGCAGGCGGGCACCGCCTCGCGCATCGAGAACTACCTGGGCTTTCCCGCGGGGATCAGCGGGGCGGACCTGGCGCGCAACGCCCAGCTGCAGGCGCAGAAGTTCGGCGCGCGCATCTCCGTGCCGCAGAACGCGGTGGGGCTGGCCCTGGAGGGTGGGCTGCGCGTGGTGGTGCTGGAGGACGGCACGCGCATCACCACCCGCTGCGTGCTGGTGGCCAGCGGCGCGGAGTACCGCACGCTGGACCTGCCGCGCCTGCGCGAGCTGGAGGATGCGGGCGTGTACTACGCCGCCACGGAGATGGAGGCTCGCCTGTGCGCCGGCGAAGAGGTGGTGCTGGTGGGCGGCGGCAACAGCGCCGGACAGGGGGCGATGTACCTCTCCCGCCAGGCCAGCACGGTGCACGTGGTCATCCGCGGCAACGACCTGGCGAAGAACATGTCGCGGTACCTGGTGGACCGGATCGGCAAGACGCCCAACATCCGCGTCCACCGCCACTGCGTGGTCTCGGCGGTGGAAGGCGACGAGGCGGTGCGCGGGGTGCGCCTGAGCAGCCTGAACGGCGGCGGCGAGACGCGGATCGCCACCCGCGCGCTCTTCCTGTTCATCGGCGCACGGCCGCGGACGGACTGGCTGGACGGGTGCGTGCAGCTGGACCGCAGCGGCTTCGTGATCACCGGCGAGTCGCTTCCCGCCGCGGTGCGCGACGGCGAGGTGTGGCGCAAGGCGGGGCGCACGCCGTTCTTCCTGGAGACCAGCCTTCCCGGCGTGTTCGCCGCCGGCGACGTGCGCGCCGGCTCCGTCAAGCGCGTCGCCAGCGCCGTGGGCGAGGGGAGCATGGCGGTGACGTTCGTCCACGCGCACATCGGCGCCGTTTAGGGAATAGGGAATAGGGAATAGGTGGCCGCATACGGATCACTACCTGTTACTTGGCACTTGGCACTTGGCACTTGGCACTTGGCACTTGGCACTTGGCACTTGGCACTTGGCACTTGACCCTTGCAACCGGAGATCGATCATGCCGCATTGCACGCACACGGACATGGTGCGGGACGTGGAGCCGCGGACGCCGGAGGGGTGCGAGGAGTGCCTGGCCGCCGGCTCGTGGTGGGTGCACCTGCGCCTGTGCCGAACCTGCGGCCACGTGGGCTGCTGCGACTCGTCGCCCAACCGGCACGCGACCAGGCATTTTCACGCCACGCAGCACCCCATCGTCACCTCCGCCGAGCCCGGCGAGGACTGGTCATGGTGCTACGTGGACCAGGTGGAGGTGGAGATCTAGCGGGCTCCTCAAAGGTACCCGGCGCGTCTTCCCGAGAGGGCGTTGCCAAGACCGCGAAGCCGCGTTGTCTTCCTGAGGGAGCGCACACGCGTAACCCGAAGCAATACAAACGCTTGCGCGCGACCGAAGGATCTCCTCTCCGCCAGCGAAGGGCAGGCTCGACGGCAGGACTTCAGCCCCCGCGGTTCTGCCGGCAAGATCCTTCGGTCGGCGCCAAAGTGTGCGAAAGTTACACGCGTCGCCTCCCTCAGGAAGACAATCGCCGGGCGCGAGGTTTGGCAACACCCTCTGAGGCTAAGGGAGGCGTTCTCGCTGGACGACGGTGCGTCCGCGACCTGAAGATCGACTGAGCGACGGCAACCGTTTTGTTGCAGATGCCCTGCATGGTGCGCATACTGTCACCCGCCCACACCGCCGGCCGCGCCACGCCCGCGGTGGTCCCGATCAACCGCGGACGGGAGGTGCGCCATGCTGGAGGTACGGTCGCAGGAGAGAAAGGGCTGCCTGTGGACGTCGGCGGCGGTGCTGTCGCTGGGGCTGGGGCCGCTGATCTGGCGCCGCCTGGAGGCGCAGCTCCCGCACCAGCTCACCGACGACGAGATGGTGCTGCGCAACGGCACGCGCATTCCCTGGAGCCAGTTCACCAGTGCGCGGGGCACGCGCATCCTGATGAACGACACCTACATCGGCACGCGGTGGATCCTGACGCACGCCGGCGGCAAGGTGCAGATCCAGACGAACACCATCCACGACGCGGACCAGGTGATGCAGTTCATCCTCGGCCATCTCCCCGCCGCCGCGCTGCCCCCGGCCTCGTGATCCACGCCGAGATACGCCGATGAAGATCCTGCTGACCGGGGGCACCGGCGGGCTGGGGCGCGAGGTCGTGCGCGCGGCGGAGGGGGCGGGGCACACGGTGCGCATCGCCAGCCGGCGCGCGCGACCGGACGGCGCGCCGCCCGGACGCGAGTGGGCGCGGATGGACGTGGAGACGGGCGAGGGGATGGCCGAGGCGCTGTCCGGCGTGGATGCCATCGTCCACGCCGCGAGCGACCCGCGCCGGCACGCAATCGTGGACGTGGAGGGCACCCGCCGCCTGGTGGAGGCCGCCCGCACGGCCGGGACCGCGCACCTGGTCTACGTCTCCATCGTGGGCATCGACCGCATCCCGTTCCCGTACTACCGCTCCAAGCTCGCGGCGGAACAGGTCGTCGCGGGGGGCGGCGTGCCGCACTCCATCCTGCGCGCCACGCAGTTCCACCCCTTCGTGGAGACGATGATCGCCGCCGCCGCGAAGACGCCGCTCATCCTGCCCCTTCCCACCGCCTTCCGCTTCCAGAGCGTCGCGACGGACGAGGTGGCCGGGCGGCTGGTGCGCGCGGTGCGGGACGGGCCCGGCGGACGGCTGCAGGACTTCGGCGGGCCGGAGGTGCTGACGATGGGTGAGATGGCGCGGTCGTGGAAGGCCGCCCGCGGCGTCGGCAAGCCGGTCGTTCCCCTGCCGCTCCCCGGCCTGGTCGCCGCCGCCTTCCGCGCCGGCTACGCCACCCTGGGCGCGGACGGCGAGCGTGGCACGCAGCGCTGGGAAGACTGGCTGCGCTCGTAGCCGCCGAAAAACCTGTTCTCACGCAGAGGAAGCAGAGGAAGCAGCGTATCTTCCGCGCCGCTCCCCTGCTTCCTCCGTTTCCTCTGCGTGAGTCGATGCCGTTGAATCATGGCGCCGTCCCGTCCATTGCCGCATCGCGCCGTCATCCGCCGCTACTGGCAGACGACGTCCTCGGTGTTCACCCGCAGCGTGACGGTGGGCGGATCGTCCCGGGACGCGGCGACGGGGCCGCCGTCGTATCCGGAGTACTGGCAGTAGGGATCGCCCGGATACGGCCGCCTGCGGATGGCGGCGACGTACGCGGGCCCCGCCACCTCCGGCGGCACGCCCCACACCGTGCACGCGCTGTTGAGACAGGTGGCGCGGTGCTCGCCGTCGTACCGCGCGCCCTGCGGGTCGTAGTACCACATCACGCTGTCCGGCCGCAGCGCGCGGCCGTCCTGGTTCACCACCCGCACGATGGCGGAGACCGGCTCGTCCGGTTCGAACACCCCGTCGCACCCGCCCGCCGCCGCGAGCGCCAGCACCATCGCCATCCGTCGCATCGTCCCTCCCGTACAGGATTCCCGTCCGCCGCCGTACCCGCCGGAAAGAACGCGGGAGGCGCCGGGCCCGTGACGGCGCCCGGCGCGCTTCCCTCCATCGTCAGTACCAGAAGGTGTAGTTGGGGAACTCGTACTCGATGTTGTACACGCTGCTGTGCCACGACACGTCGTAGTTGTTGCCCGGCCCGCCCCACAGCAGCCCCGCCCAGGCGACCGGGTCGTCGTACCCGTACCACTTGAAGATGGGCGAGCCGCTGTCCCCGTGCCGGGAGTAGATGCTGGTGGCGGTGCTGCACAGGACCCAGATGGGCGTAGTGCCCTGGTTGTACCCGGACCACTCGTCGATGCAGGTGCCGGTCACCGCTCCCCACGTCCACCCGGTCTCGGGGCCGATCTTCTCCAGCGTCTCGCCCACCGGCGTGCTGTAGATGGGCCCGCCGACGACGTAGTAGCCGTCGATCTCGGTGCGCGGGTCCTGCCACCAGATGGTGGAGAACATGGTGTTGTAGCCGCTGGCCGTGTAGCGGATGGCGGCGTTGTACAGCACGAACAGGGCGTCGGACCGGCGGCAGGTGGCGCCGCTGGGGCACACCACGCTCTGCTGCGGCGCCGGGTCGTACAGCTCGGTGCCGATGGGATACGACGTGTTCGGCTGGTAGTACGCGGAGCCGTCCGACCCGAACGGCGTGGTGGAGCAGTGCGAGGCGGTGAAGTAGCCGGAATACGCCTCGTTGTTGGCGTACGCGCCGTTCGCGGTCACGGCGCACCGGCGCAGGATGTTGGCGTACACGAAGCCGTGCATCAGGCCGGCGCGGATGGGGCGCTGGTAGCTATCCAGGTCCGCGCGCGGCTCCGCCCGGGGGACCACGGCCACCCGCACCGCGGCGGCGGGAATCCCCAGCTGCGCCGCCACGCCGCGGAACCGCTGTGCCCCGGGCTCGTCGCGCACGCCTACCGCCACGACGTTGTCCACCTCGTCGACATCCAGCCGCGTCACGCCCGCCGGCATGTTCTCGCGGATCGTCTGGCGAAAGCGCGCCAGCTCGGTGAACGACCACGCCGCGGGCCGTGCGCTCATCCGCGGACGCCCCTTGCGCGCGGCCGCCGGGCCGCGCCCGGCCTGTCCGCGCGTGTCCAGGTAGCGGCCCACGCGCTCCAGCGCCTGCGCCTGCCGCCCGGCGTCCTTCACGCGCACCACCGCGCTCCCGTCCCGGTCGAAGTACCATCCCGCAAACCCGGGGACGGACGCCTCCATCTCCGCGAACTGCATCTCCAGCGGGTCGATGAGGGGCGGGGCGCCCGGCGCGCGGTTTTCCGCCGGGCCGCCTTCCGCGCCCAGGGGGCCCTCCGGCAGGTCGTTGCAGGCGCCGAGCAGCAGCGCCGCGGCGATGGTCCTGGCGAAACGTGTGGTTCGCATGCTTCCTCCGTCGGATGAGTGATCCGGGCCGTCTCCTCGCGGGCTGGCGTGGGGGGAAGGAGCGGGCAGGGCCCGGCCATCACACGCTACGCGCGGCGACGGGGCGGACCGAACCCTTTTACGCGGGAGGCACGCCCGTACGGCCGGGTGGCCCGGGATGGCGTGTGACGGGCCGGTGGGATGCACGTGCGTCCGCGGCTGCGCGGAAGGGACCGGCAGGACTCCGGAGATGGTGGTGGATCGGCGGTGGATGCCTTATGCTGTGCCGCTGGCGCGCGGCCGGGAGGGCCGGCGCCGCAACCGACCCCGTCATCGCCCGTCCCATGCAACGCATCGCGCCCCACATCTTTCGCAAGCGCCTGCTGATCGAGGGGTTCTTCGCCCGCGACGGGGTGACGGCGCAGACCATCCTGGACTACTTCACCTTCATCACCACCAGCCTGGGGCTGCGCACCTACGCGGACCCCATCGTCCACCAGACGGGCGGCGAGGGAAAGCCGGAGAACCAGGGATACGACGCGTTCGTGCCGCTGATCGACTCCGGCATCTACGTCTGCGTCTGGTCGGGGCCGCGCTTCGCCTCCATCATCCTGTACACCTGCGCCGAGTTCGACGAGGCGCGGGCGACGGCGCTCACCCGCGAGTTCTTTCAGATGGGCGAAACCGACTCCTTCCTGTTCTGACGAAAGATGCCGAAGAACGCACGCGCGGTGGTCGCCACCATCGGCTACGAGGACGCGACGGTGCCGCGCTTTCTGGATGCGCTGCGCCAGGCGGGGGTGGAGCTGCTGGTGGACGTCCGCGCGGTGGCCTCGTCGCGCAGGCCGGGGTTCGCCAAGTCCAGGCTGGCGGCCAACGTGGGCGGCGCGGGGATCGAGTACCTGCACCTGCGCGGCCTGGGCACGCCGGCGGAGGGGCGCGCCGCCGCCCGCGCCGGGCGCCACGCGGAGATGCGGACGATCTTCCTGGAGCACCTGGAGACGCCCGAGGCACACCACGACCTGGACGCGCTGGCGGAGCTGGTGAGCGCGGGACGGCGCGTGTGCCTGCTGTGCCTGGAGGCCAACCCCGAGCACTGCCACCGCAGCATCGTCGCCGAGGCGCTGTCGTCGCTGGTGCCCATCGAGGTGCGCCACCTGCAGCCGTGAGGGAGCGTCCATCCGGCAATTCGCCGTCCGCCCGCCGGAGCGAATGAATTCGCCGCTGGAAATTCGCAAAGTCCGCCTCCGCGGACCTCGGCGCCTAAGAGCATATTCTAGAATCAGCTCGACCGCTTGTTTTCCTGAGGGAGGCGCCGCGTCGAACCTTCTGCTGCGCAATCACTTTGGCGCCGACCGAAGGATCTGGCCGGCAGAACGGCGGGGCCGGATCACGACTCGGGACCTGGCCTCGTCGTGTCCGGGAGTAGATCCTTCGGTCGCGCGCAGCCGGTTGTGCATCTTCGGCTTCGCCGCGTGCGCTCCCTCAGGAAAACAAGCGCTTTTGTCAGGAGCTCGGAAACTTGAACACGGGTGGGATCCGCAACGAACCCTCGCCGTCCTGAATCCTGCCGATTGCCACCAACCCGGACGATCCCATGAGCGACGCAGCGCTGGCGGAGCAGCTGGTGGACGCGTGGCGCATCCACGACCGCATCAACCGGTACCTGCTGGCCGCGGTGCCGGCGGAGGCGATGGCGGCGGTGTCCGCGTCGCGCGGGCGCACGGTGGGCGAGCAGTTCGCGCACGTGCACAACGTGCGGCTGATGTGGCTCAAGGAGGCCGCGCCGGAACTGCTGGAGGGGCTGCGGAAGATCGAGAAGGACGCCGCCGGCGACGCGGAGGGGCTGGGGGCGGCGCTGGAGGCCTCCGGCCAGGCGGTGGCCACGCTGCTGGCGCGCGCGCTGGAAAGCGGCGGGCGCGTGCGCGGCTTCAAGCCGCACGCGGCGGCGTTCCTGGGCTACCTGGTCTCGCACGAGTCCCACCACCGCGGGCAGATCGCGCTCACGCTCAAGCAGGCGGGTCACCCGCTGGACAAAAAGGTGGCGTACGGCATCTGGGAGTGGGGCACGCGCTGATCCCGGCCCGTCGCCATCTCCTGTCCCCTGCAACCTGTCCCCTGCCGTTCCGCCCCATGACCGATCCCACCCTGCGCCTCTCCACCGACGCGGCGGAGATGGACGTCGACGCCGTCCACGCCTACCTGAGCGGCGAGTCGTACTGGGCCGCGGGCATTCCGCGCGAGGTGGTGGAGCGCGCCATCCGCCACTCGCTCTGCTTCGGGGTCTTCGACGGGGACGCGCAGGTGGCGTTCGCGCGCGTGATCACCGACCGCGCGACGTACGCGTACCTGGCGGACGTGTACGTGCTGCCGCCGTACCGCGGAAGGGGATTGTCGAAGTGGATGATGGAGGCCGCGCTGGCGCACCCGGAGCTGCAGGGGCTGCGGCGGTGGCAGCTGGTGACGAAGGACGCGCAGGGCCTCTACGCGCGGTTCGGCTTCGCGCCCGTGGCGCACCCGGAGCGGCACATGGAGCGGACCGATCACGGCGTCTACGCGCGCCCATCCGCGGAAGGCGGTTGAAGTCGCCGCAGCCACTGCGCGCCGTCCGCCTTCGCGGAGGCCGCGAAACGCCAATCGCACGCTCCCTTCCCCCACGCAGTTTGTGGGGGAAGGGCCGGGGACGGGGGGCGGCCTGCCGCCGGCGCGGTCCCGCCACCCCGCGCCGTTTTCGGCGAGGCCCGCGTCACCAGCGCGGGTCTTCGGCCAGGAGGGCGTGGATGCCGGCGGGGTCCAGCGGGGGCGCGATCAGGAAGCCCTGCGCGTAGTCGCATCCCATGGCGCGCACCTCGTCCAGCTGCGCCTGCGTCTCCACCCCCTCGGCGACCACCGCCAGGTCCAGCCCGCGCGCCAGCAGCGTGATGGTGCGCACCATCTGCGCGGTGGCGTGGTCGCCGGGGAGCCGCGCGACGAAGCTGCGGTCCACCTTGAGCCCGTCCAGCGGCAGGGAGTGCAGCGAGCTGAGCGACGAGTACCCGGTGCCGAAGTCGTCCATCTGCACCTGGATCCCCTGCTCCTTCAGCTGCCGCAGCATGGCGCCGGCGCTGCCGGGGTGGTCGATGATGGCGCTCTCGGTGATCTCCAGCTTCAGGTGCCGCGGGTCCAGCCCCGCCTCGTCCAGCGCGGCGCAGATGCGCTCCACCAGGTCCACCTGGCCGAACTGCTTGGCGGACAGGTTCACGCTGAGCGCGATGCGCGTTTCCGGGAACTCGCGCCGCCACTCCGCCAGCTGCCCGCACGCCTCGCTCAGCACCCAGGCGCCCAGCGGCAGGATGAGCCCCGTCTCCTCCGCCACCGGGATGAACTCCGTGGGCGAGGTGAGCCCCCGCTCCGCGTGGTCCCAGCGCAGCAGCGCCTCCACCCCCGTGATCTCTCCCCGCGCCAGGGAGATGATGGGCTGGTAGCGCAGCCGGAACTCGCCGCGCGCCAGGGCGCGGCGCAGGTCCGTCTCCATCTGCAGCCGCCCCAGCGCCTGCGCGTGCATGGCCCGGTCGAACACCTCGTAGCGGCTGGCGCCGGCGCCCTTGGCCCGGTACATGGCCACGTCCGCGTTGCGCAGCAGGTACTCCGGCCGGTCCATCCCCCCCGAGCAGAGCGCGATGCCGATGCTGGCGGAGCTGAACACCTCGTAGCCGCTCAGGTTGATGGGCGCCGCCACCGCCTGCCCCAGCCGGTCGGCGATGTGCGTGGCCTCGTCCAGGTCCACCAGCTCCTCCAGCAGCACCGCGAACTCGTCGCCGCCAAAGCGGGCGACGGTGTCGCTGGCGCGCACCGAGGCGCGCAGGCGGTCGCCCACCACCTGCAGCAGCTCGTCGCCCACGTGGTGCCCCAGCGAGTCGTTCACCACCTTGAAGCGGTCCAGGTCCAGAAAGAGCACGGCGAACAGCCCCGTCTCGCGCCGGTGGTAGCGCAGCAGCGCGTGCCCCAGCCGCTCCATGAACAGGTGCCGGTTGGGAAGGCCGGTGAGGGGGTCGTGATGGGCCTGGTGCAGCAGCCGCCCCTCCACCCGCTTGCGCTCCGTCACCTCCTCGCCAAAGACGTGCACCGCGCCCAGCGCGGCGTGCGGGTGGTAGGTCCACGAGAGCACCCGCGACCCCACCGTGGTCTCGAATCCCCGCGCGCCCACGCCGCTGCCCACGCAGGCGCGCACGATGTGCGGGTGCTCCGGCGGCAGCAGCGCGAGCGCGGAGTCCACCCGCAGCTCCGCCATCAGCGTCTCGGCGGCGGGGTTCACGTACATCGGGTTGCCGCCCAGGTCGCACTCCAGGATGGGGTTGGGGCTTTCGTGGGGGATGGCCGCCAGCCGCCGCACCTGCTCCTCGCGCCGGCGCCGCTCCGTCACGTCGCGCGAGTTGACGACCACGCCGCGCACCGCGGGGTCCGCCAGCAGGTTGCGGATCACCCCTTCGAAGATGCGCCACGAGCCGTCGCGGTGCCGCACCCGCACCTCGATCATCAGCCCCAGGCCGGGGGTGTCGGCGGTGGCGCGCAGCTCCTTCAGCACCTTCTCCACGTCGTCCGGGTGCGCGAACTCCTCCACGCCGCGGCCGATGAGCTCCTCCGGCTCGTAGCCCAGCAGGCGCTTGACGGAAGGGGTGACGTAGCGCGTGGTGTGGTCCGCGTTCATCACGTGGATGACGTCGCGGGCGTTCTCCACCAGCGAGCGGAAGTAGGCTTCGCTCAGCTCCGCCGGGGCGGGCGGATCGGCGTCGTCGTGGTCCGCGGCGGGGAGCAGGGAGTCGACCATTCCGGTGGGGCGCGAGGGGCGCGTCGCGGGGGCGGCCGATGGAGTGGTGCTGGCGGCCCCCGCGAGCGCCCCGGTGTGTCGTGAGGCTGGGCAAAGAATAGCACGGCGCGATCCATCCGCCAAACGCATCGTCGCGAAACCGGCGGCCGCCGATGCGTCGACGTTCCGTCGGCCATGCGTGGGTTCGCGGTCGAGTTCTCCTCTCCCGCGAAGGCCCGCGAAGGTGGGGGAAGGGGATGGGACAAAGTGTCAACCGCGTTCCGGCCGCGATCGAGCGCGGGCTGGGTTTTCCCCCACGCCCGCTTCGCGGGAGGCCCTCTCCCCCGCCCGGCCTTTCGCTCGTTCCTCGCGACGGCGGACGACCCCTCCCCCAACTTCGGGGGAGGGGTGGTCGCGGAAGGATCCCTGCGCTTCGGCTGGTTCGGCGCGAGGGGAAGGCGACCCCCTTCCCGGCTCTCCCTGCAACTGCCAAACTGCGGGGGAGGGAGAACGGTGGAAAGCTGCGGTGCGCGCTCGAATTCTCCCCTCTCCCGCGCAGT
>DASTNU010000587.1:0-2629 GCA_035720605.1 Longimicrobium sp.
ACTCACGCACTCACGCACTCACGCACTCACGCACTCACGCACTCACGCACTCACGCACTCACGCACTCGCTTTCCGCGAGCACGCGGATTGCGCGCACATCCCGAGGCGCCTATATTCCGGCCGTGTCCATGGCTGGCGAACGCCCGGACGGCGGGTCGCCTGGTTGAAGTGGGGTGCGGTCGGCCCCGCTTTTTTATTTGTCCCAGGAACCCCGGCGGCGCGGAGGCGGCGGTGAAGGACGAATCCCTGGCGCGCGAGATGGAGCAGCGCGTGGCGGAGCTGGGCTATGAGATGGTGGAGCTGGAGCAGGCGGGCAGCCGCGCACGCCCCATCCTGCGCCTGTACGTCGACCGCCCCGATTCGAAGCCCGGCGAGCCGGGCGTGTCGCTGGACGACTGCGCCTCCGTAAGCCGGGCGCTGGAGCCCTGGCTGGACGGGCGCGACGGGCTTTCCGACCGCTACGTGCTGGAGGTCTCGTCCCCCGGCATCGAGCGGCCGCTGGTGCGCACCCGCGACTGGGAGCGCTTCGCCGGCGCCGAGGTGGCGGTGAAGGGGCGCGAGACCCTCGCGGGTCGCGCCAGGCGGCTGGAGGGCACGCTGCTGGGGCTGCGCGGCGAGACGGGCGCGGAGCGCGCGGCGCTGCGCCTGACAGACGGTGAAGAGGTGGAGATTCCGCTGGCGGAGATCGACCGGGGCAACCTGGTCTACCGCTGGGAGCGCGGCGGGAAGGGCCGCTGAAGCATTCCCCGCGCGCTTCCCTGGAGACCGACCATGAAAGACGGCCAATGAACAACGCAACGCAGGTGCTCGCGGCCTTCCGCGAGATGACGGCCAACAAGTCCATCTCGCGCGACGAGCTGTACGACCTCATCAAGGACGGCATCCTGGCCGCCCTGGCCAAGCGCTACGGCCCCAACGTGGAGGCCGAGATCGAGATCGACGAGGACACGGGAAAGATCGGCATCACCGTCCTGAAGGAGGTGGTGGCCGAGGTGGAGGACGCGTCGCGCGAGATCTCGCTCGAAGAGGCGCGCTGGGACGATCCCGAGTTCGAGGTGGGCGACATCCTGGAGGTCCCCGTAGAGTTCGCGCACTTCGGCCGCAACGCCGTGATGGCGGCCAAGCAGCGCATCCTGCAGCGCGTCCGCGAGGGCGAGCGGCAGAAGATCCGCGACGAGTACGAGCACCGCGTGGGCGAGCTGCTGAGCGGCGAGGTGCAGCAGGTGGAGCGCGGCAAGCTGGTGCTCATGCTCAACCGCAGCCGCGACGCCGACGCCATCATCCCGTGGAAGGAGCAGAACCCCCGCGAGCGCTTTCGCCAGGGCGAGCCGATCCGCGCCGTGCTGAAGAAGGTGGAGGAGACGCCCAAGGGGCCGCGGCTCATCCTGTCCCGCGCGGACCCGCTCTTCGTGGCGGCGCTCTTCAAGCTGGAGGTGCCGGAGATCCAGCAGGGGATCGTGGAGATCCGCGGCGCGGCCCGCGAGGTGGGCTTCCGCAGCAAGATCGCCGTGAGCTCGCGCGACGAGTCCATCGACCCGGTGGGCGCCTGCGTGGGGCTGAAGGGGAGCCGCGTGCGCGCCGTGGTGCAGGAGCTGGGCGGCGAGCGCATCGACATCGTGCCCTGGCACCCGGACCCGGAGATCTACACCAAGCGCGCGCTGGCCCCGGCCCGCGTGGCCAAGGTGCTCAGCGACTACGAGACGCGCACCATGACCGCCATCGTGGACGAGGACCAGCTTTCGCTGGCCATCGGCCGCAACGGGCAGAACGTGCGCCTGGCCAGCCAGCTCATCGGCTGGCAGCTGGACCTGTTCGGCAGCCGCGAGTGGCTGGAGCGGGGCGCGGAGCGGGCGCTCTTCGGCGGCGGCGACGAGGGCGAGTACGAGTCCACCGACTTCTCGCTGCGCGACCTGGACCTGGCGCCGGCCACGCTGGCGGCGCTGGAGGCGGCGGGGTACAACACCTTCTACGACGTCATCGACCTGGAGCGCGAGGACCTGCTGCGCATCCCCGGGCTGGGGGGCGACGAGGCGGACCGGCTGATGGCGGAGATCGAGCGTCTGACGGTGGAGGACGAGGAAGAAGAGTCCGCCACGGCCGGGGGGGACGCCGAAGAGGGCGGTGTGGACGGGGGTGAAGAGGGCGCCGAGCCCGCTGCGGACTTGACTTTCGGGTCCGATTCGGAGAACTTGCCGGGTTCGGAATAGCCGATGGAGGGCGCGCCCCGGGACCCGACCGGCGCGCAGGAGCGCGCGCTGCTGTCCCTGCTGGGGCTGGCGGCGCGCGCACGCGCCCTGGCGCTGGGCACCGACATGGTGCGCGGCGCAGCGCGCGAGGGAAAGATCGCGGCGGCGGTGCTGGCCGGCGACGCGTCGCCCACGCAGTCACGCAAGCTCGTCCCGCTGCTTCAGGCCCGCGGGATCCCTTTTGCCGTTTGCTCCAGCCAGGCCGAGCTGGGCGGCGCCCTGGGAAAGGGCCCCGTCTCGGCCGTCGGAATCGTCGATGGGAGTTTCGCGCGCCGCGCCATGGAGCTGGCCGCCGCGCTGCCACTTGAGCAGGACCGTGGAGGAGGAGAGCCGTACTGATGCGAGTCTTTGAAGTCGCCAAGGAGCTGGACGTTCCGGCTGA
>DASTNU010000588.1:0-11397 GCA_035720605.1 Longimicrobium sp.
GGCGTTGTCGGCATCTATGTCTCTGCGGGCGGCGTGCCGCCGTTCCCGTCGTCTGCGTGCGAAGGGGCCCGGGCGCCCCGCGCGCCCCGGCCGAATACCGCCTGCTCCAGCGCCTTCAGGCGCTCCACCAGCTTCGGCAGCCCGAAAACCGCCGCCTGCACCCGCAGCGCCTCGCGGTGGGGGCGCGCGGGGTACCCGCTCACCGTCGCCCCCGCGGGGACGCTCGCCGTCACCCCCGACTGCGCCCCGATGCGCGCGCCGGGGCCGATCTCGATGTGCCCCTGCACCCCCGCCTGCCCGCCGAGGACGGCGCCGTCGCCCACCTTCGTGCTCCCGGAGATCCCTACCTGCGAGACGATGACCACGTGGCTCCCGATACGGCAGTTGTGGCCGATCTGCACCAGGTTGTCGATCTTGGTCCCCCGCCCCACCGTGGTGTCGCCGATGGAGCCGCGGTCGATGGTGGTGTTGGCGCCGATCTCCACGTCCTCGCCGATGCGGCACCCCCCCACCTGCGGCACCTTCTTCAGCCCGTCCCCCTCCGGGACGAAGCCGAACCCGTCCGCCCCCAGCCGCGCGCCGCTGTGCACCACCGAGCGCGCCCCCACCGTCACGTCGTCGTACAGCGTCACGTGCGGATGCAGGACGGCGCCCTCCCCGATCTCGCACCCGCGCCCCACCACCACGTGCGGGTGGATGACCGCCTCCGCGCCGATCCGCGTCCCCTCCCCCACCACCGCGTACGCGCCGACGGAGGCGGACGGATCGACGGCCACCCCCTCGCCCAGCACCGCCGTGGGATGCACGCCGCGCGCGGCGTGCGCCGGGGGATGAAGCGCCTCCAGCACGCGGGCCAGGGCGCGCCGCGTGTCGTCCACGCGCACCGCCGCCATCCCCTCCGGAAGCTCCACGGCCGCGCCGCGGGCCAGCAGCACCGCCGCCGCGCGTGAGGCGTGAATGTACGCGTGGTAGCGGGCTTCGGCAACGAACGAAAGGTCCTCGGGCCCCGCCTCGTCCAGCGGCGCCACGCCGCGCACCGTCCGGCCCGGGTCCCCCCGCTCCACCTCGCCCCCCGCGATCCGCGCCACCTCGGCGATCGTCAGCTCCGGCATTCCGTCCTGCGTGCAGCGTGGTGAGAAAGAACCTCACGCAGAGTCAGCAGAGTGAGCAGCGCTTGGTCTGCGCAGGGGACGACTCTGCTTCCTCTGCTGACTCTGCGCGAGGCATTCTTTTTCAGGACCTGGTATGAGGTCGATCCGTTCTTCAGGACACCTGAACCATCCGGCGACCCGCACGAGCCCCCACAAAAAAGCGCCCGCGACACGAGTGTCGCGGGCACCGAAGCTAGCGGAGCGCGGGTGCGCCCGCAAACTTCTTCCGGCGGAGCGGCTTACGGCGTAGGGGCCGCCGCGGGCGTGCCGCCCAGGCGCCGGATCACGTCGTTGGTCACGTCCAGCGCCGGGTCCACCGCCACGATCAGCCCGTCCGGCGGGTCGATGATGAACGAGTAGCTCCCCGCGCGGCGCACCTCCTCCAGGATCCCCCGGATGCGCTGCATCACCGGCGCCACCAGCTCCTGCTCGCGCGCCTGCAGCTGCTGCTGGATCTGCTGCGCGCGCTGCTGGTACGCCGCCAGCTGCTGCTGCAGCCCCTGCTGGCGCTGCTGGCGCGCCGCCTCCGTCAGCGTCCCCGCCTGCGCCCGCAGCTCGTCGTCGGCGCGGCTCAGCCGCGCCTCCAGCGAGTCGATCTCCGCGCGCAGCGGCGTGAACTCCCGCTCCAGCGTGGCGCGCACGTCGGCGAACGCCGGCGTCTCCGCCAGGATGCGCTGCGAGTTCACGTAGCCGATCTTGAGCTGCTGCGCCTGCGCCGGGGCCGCCGCCAGGGCGGCCAGCACGCCCGCGAACACGAACGATACAATACGCTTCATCGGTCCTTGCCGTCCTTGGTGTGCGGGGATCAGAAGCTGTTCCCCAGCTTGAAGTGGATCTCCCAGCCCGGGTCGGGCCGGTCGAAGCCGTACGCCGCGTCGATGCCGATGGCGCCCAGGAAGGGCGTCACCAGCGTCGCGCCCACGCCGGCGCCGCGGAAGAGCCGCGCGGTGTTGAACTCGCCCACCCCGCCGAACACGTTCCCCGCGTCGCCGAAGGCCGACACCGAGAGCGCGTCCGTAAGCCGGATGGCGTACTCGCCCGAGATGGTGAAGAACGCGTCGCCCAGGCAGTCCAGCTCCAGGCGGTTGTTGCACTGCACGTTGTACCCGCGCGGGCCGATGGTCGACTCCTGGTAGCCGCGCAGCGGCTGCCCGAACATCACCCCGCCCACGTAGAAGCGCTCGAACGGAAAGAGCGACACGTCGCCGAAGATGGCGCCCGCCCGCGCCGACAGCCCGAACGCCATCTGGCTGGCCTGCGGGCCGGTCCCCAGCCGCCCGGTGGGCACCCACCACTCCGCCTGCGTGAACAGCTTCTGGTAGTTGCCGTCGCCGCCCAGCGGGCCGCCCGTCTGCTCCACCGACACCGACTGGCGCGTCCCCGCCGTGGGGAAGATCGGGTGGTTCTTGGTATCGCGCGAAACGGAGAGCGAGATCGTGCTCGCCGTGGCGTTCGGAAGGCAGAAGATGCTGGCGCTTCCCGCCTCGCAAGCCTCCTCCTCCGTCAGGTACTCCGTCCGCGACAGCGAGTACCCCAGGAACGCCCGCGTGCGCAGGCTCCCCGGGACCGGAAACCCGAACTGCAGCTGGGCGCCCGTCCGCAGGCGGCGGCCGTTCCCCAGCCGGACGTAGCGGTCGCCGGAGCGGAACACCGAGATGGTGCCCGAGTTGCGCCCGCCGGCGATGGCCGGGTCGGTGTAGCTGGCTTCCAGCGTGCTGCGGCCGTAGCCGTACTCCGCGCGCAGGTTGGCCTGCTTTCCCTGGCCAAAGAGGTTGGGCTGCTGGTACCCCAGGAACCCGGCGAAGCGGCTGCGGCGGTCGCCGTACGCCCCCCCGCCGAACACCGTGCCGAAGTTCACGCTCCCCGTCTGCTTCTCCTTGATGTTGAACGTGATGTCCACGTGCCCCGTCTGCGGGTCGGGCCGGATGTCGGGAAGCGGCATGGGCACCTCGAAGAACCCCAGCCCGCCGATGGCCTGGTAGCTCTGCAGCACCCGCTGCTCGTTGTACACGTCGCCGGGAAGGATCCACAGCCGGTCGCGGATCACGTTCTCGTGCGTGGTGGTGTTCCCCCGGAAGGCGATGTTGCGGATGTAGAACGGCTGCTGCTCGCTCACCGCCAGCGTCACGTTCACCCGCGGCTCGCCCCCGGCCGGCGCCGGCACCCGCTCCACCGAGGGGATCACCTGCGCGAACAGGTACCCCTCGTTGCGGTACAGCTGCTCGATGTCCGCCGCCACCCTGGTCAGCGCCGGCTGGTCGAACACCTCGCCCGCCTCGCGCTCGCGGCTGGTGCCGAAGGGCAGCCCCAGCACCGAGCGGCGCTGCGTGGTGAACATCCCCGCCAGCGCCTCGGTGGGAAAGCGCGAGTTCCCCTGCACGTTGAACTCGCCCAGGCGGTAGCGCGGCCCCTCCTGCACCTCCACCAGCAGCCGCGCCTTCCCCGTCTGCGGGTCCACCACCAGGGTGTCGCGCAGCACCGCGAAGTCGATGTAGCCGCGCGCGCCGTAGAACGCCGGCAGGGTGGTGCGCAGGTCCTCTTCGAACGTCTCGCGGTCGAAGCGGCCGCTGCGGAACCACCAGAACCCTTCCGGCTTGGTCTGCATGGCGTCGCGCAGCGCCTCGTCGCTGAACGCCTGGTTCCCCGTGAAGTCCACGTCCGCCAGCGCCAGGCGGTTCCCCTCGCGCACGTTGAAGGTCAGGCGGTAGCCCCCCTCCACCGGCGAGAGCGTGGTGTCGATGGACTGCAGCTGGATGCCGCGCTTGGCCAGCATGTCGCGCGTCAGCTTCTGCGCCGACGCCACGCGCTGCGGGTCCAGCGGCGCGCCCTCGCGCAGCCCCACCGAGTCGCGCACCGTGCTTCCCGAGGCGTTGCGCAGCCCCTCGAAGCGGATCTCCGCGATCAGGGGGCGCTCCGCCACCTCCAGGACCAGCGCGCCGCGGCCCTGCTCGGCGCCGCGCACGTAGACCTGCACGGACTCGAAGTTCCCGGTGGCCATCAGCCGGCGGATGGCGTCCTGCACCGCCGCGGCGTTCAGCACGGAGCCCGCGCGCACGCCGGCAGTCACCCGCACCGCCTCTTCGGTGATGCGCTGGCTGCCGCGCACCACCACCGTGTCCACCACGAACCCCGCGGGCGGGGCCTGCTGGGGCTGGGGATCCTGGGCAAGGGCGGCGCGGGGGGAGAGCGCCCCCAGGGCAAAGAAGAGGAGGGCCGCAAGGGCGGCCCCTCCCCGATTGAAGTGAGACACGCTGGATTTCTACACGGTCTGGGTTCGCGACGGCACCCGGAAGGCGAGCGACTGACGGTCTTCGCTCACCGACACCTCGATCTCGTCGCCCGGGCTGAACTCCGACGAGAGGATCTTCTCCGAAAGCGGGTCCTCCAGGTACCGCTGGATCGCCCGCCGCAGGGGCCGCGCGCCGAACTTCTCGTCGTAGCCGTGCTCCACCATGAACTCCACGGCGTCGTCGGTCAGCTTCAGCGTCAGCTCCTCCTCCTTCAGGCGGTCCTCCACTTCCCTGAGCAGGTTGTGGATGATGGACCCGATCTGCTCCTTGGTCAGCGGGTGGAAGACGATGGTGTCGTCAAGCCGGTTGATGAACTCCGGGTTGAACGCCCGCTCGATCTCCTCCTTGACCTTCGCCTCCATCCGGTCGAACTGCGACATCGCGCTGGGCGAGTGGAAGCCCAGCCCCGGCCCCTTGCCGATGTCGCGGGCGCCCAGGTTGGAGGTCATGATGACCACCGTGTTCTTGAAGTCGATCACCCGGCCGTAGTTGTCCGTCAGGTGGCCCTCGTCCAGCACCTGCAGCAGCAGGTTGAACACGTCCGGGTGCGCCTTCTCGATCTCGTCCAGCAGCACCACCGAGTACGGCTTGCGGCGCACCGCCTTGGTGAGCGTTCCGCTGTCCTCGTAGCCGACGTACCCCGGAGGGGCGCCGATGAGCCGTGACACGCTGAACTTCTCCATGTACTCCGACATGTCCACGCGGATGAGCGCGTTGCGGTCGGCGAACAGGAACTCCGCCAGCGCCCGCGCCAGCTCCGTCTTGCCCACGCCCGTGGGCCCCGCGAAGACGAACGAGCCGATGGGGCGGCGCGGGTCCTTGAGCCCCGCGCGGGAGCGCCGGATGGCGCGGCTGATGGCCTGGATGGCGCGGTCCTGCCCCACCACCCGGTTGTGCAGCTCCGCTTCCATGTTCACCAGGCGCGCCGTCTCCGCCTGCTTCAGGCGCGTCACCGGGATGCCGGTCCAGCGGCTCACGATGAAGGCGACGTCTTCCTCGGAGAGGGCGGGGCGGTTGGTCTTGCGCTCCTCTTCCCAGCTCTTCTCGCGCTCCTGGATGCGGCGCTGCAGCTCGCGCTCGTGGTCGCGCAGCTCCGCCGCCCGCTCGAAGTCCTGGTCGCGGATGGCCTCGTCCTTCTTCGAGGCGATCTGCTCCAGCTGCTTCTTCAGGTCCTCCACCTCCGGCGGGGGCACCTGCGTCTGCAGCCGGGCGCGGGCGCCGGCCTCGTCGATCACGTCGATGGCCTTGTCCGGCAGGAAGCGGTCGGTGATGTAGCGCTCCGACAGCTTGACCGCCGCCTCGATCACCTCGTCGGTGATGCGGATGCGGTGGTGGTCCTCGTAGTGGCTGCGCAGCCCGCGGACGATCTCGATGGCCTCGTCGACCGAGGGCGGCTCCACGTTCACCGTCTGGAAGCGGCGCTCCAGCGCGCCGTCCTTCTCGATGTACTTGCGGTACTCGTTCAGCGTCGACGCGCCCACGCACTGCAGCTCGCCGCGGGCCAGGGCGGGCTTGAGCATGTTCGACGCGTCGATGGCGCCTTCCGCCGCGCCCGCGCCCACCAGGGTGTGCAGCTCGTCGATGAAGAGGATGATGTTCTTGTTCTGGCTGATCTCGTTCATCACCGCCTTCAGCCGCTCCTCGAACTGGCCGCGGTACTTGGTGCCGGCGATGACGGCCGCCATGTCCAGCGAGAGCACGCGGTAGTCGCGGAGCGAATCCGGGCACTTCCCCTCGGCGATGAGCTGGGCCAGGCCTTCGACGATCGCCGTCTTGCCCACGCCGGGCTCGCCGATCAGCACCGGGTTGTTCTTCTTGCGGCGGGACAGGATCTCCATCACCCGCTCGATCTCCTCCGCGCGGCCGATGGTGGGGTCCAGGTCTCCCTGGCGCGCCAGCTCGGTCAGGTCGCGGCAGAAGTGGTCCAGCGCGGGGGTCTTGCTCTTCTTCTCGCCCTTCTGGGTGCCGCCGCCCTGGGCGCTGGCCGTGGGCGTCCCCGGCGAGGGCGCGGCGCTGGGCTCGCTCCCCAGCAGCTTGAGCGTCTCGCGGCGCGCGTCGTCCAGGCTCACCCCCAGCTGCGTGAGCACCTCGGCGGCGATCCCCTTCTCCTCGCGCAGCAGGCCCAGCAGCAGGTGCTCGGTGCCCACGTACGAGTGGTTGAGCTCGCGGGCCTCGGCCATGGCGAACTCGAGTACCTTCTTGGCCCGGGAGGTATAGGGAAGCTCGCCGAGGGCGATGGTCGCCTTGCCGCGGCGCACCGACTCCTCGACCTTCTCCTGCACCTGGTCCAGGTCCACGTTCAGGTTGTTGAGGACGGCGGCGGCCACCCCTTCTCCCTCGCGGATCAGCCCCAGCAGGATGTGCTCGGTGCCGACGTAGTCGTGCTGCAGCCGGATGGCCTCTTCCCTGGCCATCGCCAGGACCTTTCGGACCCGGTCAGTGAAGTTGTAATTCATCTGTTTTCAGCCTCGGGGGAGCGGCTGGTGCCGCAGGTCCTTCGCCGGCCAGCACGGAATCGGGCTGCCGTGTTGCATGGAGCGGGCCGATTCAGTAACTCGTTATCAAGCTTTGTCTTACGCTGGTACTTCCCGCAGCCCCGCCCGCATCGTCCCGGAAACATCCGTAGTACGGGCGGGGGAAGCTGGACAAAGAGAAGGATTCCGATCCCCGCCTGCTACCCCGCGAATGGGCGCAGGTGCCGTCCCACCTCCAGGGTACCGTCCCTTCGCATCTACGAGCCGGCCGCAACGACAAGGGCCGTCCTCGGGGACGGCCCTTCCACGAACCCGTGGCAAGATAAGCGTTCCGCGGTGTGCGGCAAGGAGGCGGCCTCTGCCGCACTCCCTGCCGCTGACCTCAGCCGATCGCCGTCCATGCCCTCGCGAGCGCGTCGATGATGCCCGTCACCGCGGCGCCCAGGGCGGCGATGATCGCGGCAGCATACGGCCCCTTCTCGAAGGACGGCAACCCCGCGGTTCCCGGAAAAATCAATTCGCCCCGGCGGGGCCGGGACCGGGCTCGCCGGGAGGGGACTCCGCGTCGCGCAGCGCCCGCCGCACGAAGCCGGCGCGCTGCCCGTCGGCGTCGCCCTCGGGGACGGGGCTGCCGGCCAGCTGCTCCAGGTGCGCGGACTGCGTGAAGATCATGATCCGGTTGAGCGTGTACACGCTGAGGTCGGGGATGAGCTTCAGCCCCACCCCCAGCCGCACCCCGCTCAGCAGGTTCATCACCTCCTCGAACGACATGGAGCGCGCGTGCCGCAGCAGCCCGTAGGCGCGCCACACCTTGTCCTCGATCACCACCGGCGCGTCGCGCAGCAGCACCTGGCGCGCCTGCGTCTCGTACTGCACCACCTGGTGCACGATGCGCTGCAGGTGGTCGATCAGGTCCTCTTCCGTCTTGCCCAGCGTGGTCTGGTTGCTGATCTGGAAGAAGTTGCCCACCACCTCGCTCCCTTCGCCGTACAGCCCGCGGAAGGTGAGCCCTACCTGGCTGATCCCCTGCAGCACCTTGCCGATCTCCTGCGTCAGCACCAGCCCGGGAAGGTGCATCAGCACCGAGGCGCGCAGCCCGGTGCCGACGTTGGTGGGGCACGAGGTGAGGTAGCCGAACTCGGCGTGGAAGGCGTAGGGAAGGCGCTGCCCCAGCTCGTCGTCCAGCCGCTCCACGTCGCGCCAGGCGTCGCGCAGGCGGAACCCTCCCAGGATGTTCTGCAGGCGCAGGTGGTCTTCCTCGTTCACCATCACGCTCAGCGCCTCGCCGGGGCCCATGAGCAGCGCGGTGTGGGTGGGGGTGCCGTGGCCGTTGCCGCCCACCAGCTCGCGGCTCACCAGGTGGCGCTCCAGCAGCAGCTGCCGCTCGCCGGTGTGCAGCTCGCTGATCACCACCTGCCGGCCGCCGGCCAGCGAGGGCGCCACGCCGCTGGCTTCCAGCGTCATGCGCAGCACCTCGCGCCGGTCGTCGCCGTCCGCGCGCGTGCCGAAGCGAAAGCTCTGGAGGTTGCGCGCCAGGCGCACGCGGGTGGAGAGCACGATGTCGGCGTGGGGCCCGTCGGCCCGCAGCCAGGCCAGCCCCGCCTCGGGCACGGCGCCCAGGAAGCCGTGCATGGTCACACCTCCTGGCCGGCTTCCAGCCGGCGGATCTGGTCGCGCAGCGCGGCAGCGCGCTCGAAGTCCTCGCTCTCCACGGCGCGGGCCAGGGAGCGTCGCAGGCTCACCACCCGCGCGGTGCGGTCGGTCTCCGTGGGGTGCGGGGGAAGGTACACCTTGCCCGTGTGCTGCGTGCCGCCGTGCAGCTTGCGCAGCAGCCCGCGCAGCGAGGTGTCGAAGGTGCTGTAGCAGCGCGCGCACCCCAGGCGGCCGGTCTTCTTGAAGTCCGCCAGGTTCAGCCCGCAGCTGGGGCAGGTTCCCGCGGCGGCCACGGTCTCGGAGGCGATCGCCTTGCCCATCTGCGCGATGAAGTCCGCCAGCGGCGCGTTGGCGGGCGCGCCGGAGGAAAGCCCCATCTCCTCGGCGCACGGCTCGCAGAGGTGGTGCTTGGTCATCTCGTTGTTCTGGATCTGCGTGAGGTGGATGGCCGCCTCGTTCTTTCCGCAGTTCTCGCACAGCATCCCTGGCGCCTCCTCAATCCGCCTGCGGCGGGCCGGCCGCCCCGGGCCCCACCGCCACCAGCTTTCCCTCGTGCAGCCGCAGGACGCGGTCCGCCCGCGCGGCGAGCCCCAGGTCGTGCGTCACCAGCACCATGGCCGCGCCCTCCTCGCGGCAGACGCGAAAGAGCAGGTCGTGCAGCCGCTCGCTGGTCTGCGGGTCCAGGTTGCCGGAGGGCTCGTCCGCCAGCAGCGCCAGCGGGCGGTTGGCCAGCGCCCGCGCCACGGCCACGCGCTGCTGCTCGCCGCCGGAAAGCTGCGCCGGCTTGTGCTCCAGCCGCCCGGTCAGGCCGACGAGGTCGAGCAGCTCCAGCGCCCGGTCGCGCGCGGCGGCGGGGGGCGTCCCCGCGATCAGCTGCGGCATCATCACGTTCTCCAGCGCGGAGAACTCGCGCAGCAGGTGGTGGAACTGGAAGACGAAGCCCACGTTGCGGCTGCGCAGCTCCGCCAGCGCCTCCTCCTTCAGCGTGCCGACGATCCGCCCGCCGATCCCGATCTCGCCGGCGTCCGCGTGGTCCAGCGCGCCCAGGACGTGGAGGAGGGTGGACTTGCCCGACCCGCTCTGCCCGATGACGGAGACCATCTCGCCCGCGTGCACCTCCAGGTCCACGCCGTCCAGCACCTGCAGGGGCGTGCCGTCGCCGCCCACGTAGCTCTTGCGCACGCCGCGCGCGAAGATGGACGACCCGGCTGCCGCGTCGGCCGCCCCCTCCTCCTGCACCGCGAAGTACGGCACCGCGCTACTCATGGCGGATCGCCTCCACGGGGTCCATGCGCGCGGCCTGCCACGCCGGATACACCGTCGCCAGGAACGAGATCACGATGGTGGCGATGACGATGCCGACCAGGTCCACCGGGTCGATCTTCACCGGCAGGTGGCTGATGAAGTAGATCTCGCCGGGGATGCTGATGAGCTTGAAGCGGTCGACGACCCAGGTCAGCAGCCCGCCCCCCGTGGCCCCCAGCGCGGCGCCCACGATGCCGATCACCAGCCCCTGCATCATGAACAGCCGCAGGATGCGCTTCGACGTCATCCCCATGGACTTGAGGACGCCGATCTCGCGGGTCTTGTCCGTGACCACCATCACCAGGGTGGAGACGATGTTGAAGGCGGCGACGATGACGATGAGCAGCAGGATGAGGGTCAGCGCCAGCTTCTCCAGCTTGAGGGCGGAGAAGAGCGAGGCGTTCATGTTCATCCAGTCGTCGGTGCGGTAGGGGATGCCCAGCGCCCCCTCGATGCGCCCCGACACCTGCCGCGCCTGGTAAGGGTCGTCGGTCCGCACCTCCAGCCCGCTGACGGCCGTCCCCAGCCCCGCCAGGTCCTGCGCGGCGGCGAGGGAGGTATAGGCGAACTTGTTGTCGTACTCCCACATCCCGGTGCGGAAGCCGCCCACGTACTCGAACATCTCCATCTTGGGGACGATCCCCATGGCCCCGATGCGGGCGTTGGTGAAGGAGATGAGCGTCACCGTGTCGCCGGGGATGAGCCCCAGCCGCGCGCCCAGCGTCTGTCCGGCGGCCAGGCCGGGAAGCCCGCTCCCGGTGCGCTCCAGGTCGATGCGGTTGCGGCGCAGGATGGCGGGGATGTCGGTGACGGCGGCGCCGCGCTCGGAGGTGTCGATGCCGCGCAGCACGGCGGCTTCGGCGTACTTGCCACGGTTCTGCAGGCCGACCTCGGTGTGCACGAAGGGCGCGGCGGCGACGACGCCGTCCACGCCGCGCACCCGCCGCAGCGGCGCCTCCCAGCCGTCCATCCGCATCCCCTCGCCGTAGGTGAGGACGAAGACGTGCGGGTTGACGCCCAGGATGCCCTTGCGGAGCTCCGTCTGCAGCCCGTTCATCACCGAGGTGACCACGATGAGCGCCGTGACGCCCACCGCCACCCCGCCGATGGCGATCATGGTGATGAGCGAAAGGAAGCGCGTGCCCCGGCGGCTGGCCAGGTAGCGCCGCGCGACGCGCCATTCCAGCTTCATCGCTTCCCTCCTGCCGGGAGGAGGGAATAGGGAATGGGGAATAGGGAATAGCCGGCACGGCCCGGTGTCAGTGCAACGATCCAGGCCGTTCCCTGTAACGCGCAACCTGCCCCCCGTAACCTGCAGTCCATCATTCCGGCCTCATGGTCGGGAAGAGGATCACGTCGCGGATGGAGGGCTGGTCGGCCAGGATCCTCACCAGCCGGTCGATCCCCATCCCGAAGCCGCCGGTGGGGGGCATCCCGTACTCCATCGCGCGCAGGAAGTCCTCGTCGATCGGCTGCGTCTCCTCGTCGCCCGCCAGCTTGAGCCGCTGCTGCGCCTCGAAGCGC
>DASTNU010000589.1:0-3971 GCA_035720605.1 Longimicrobium sp.
GGGATGATGGCGGATGGATCGAGGCCGTGCCGCCGCGCCAGCAGCACGCCCAGCGCGTGGCGGCTGACCGCCTCCGGGCCCGCCAGGTGCCAGACGCCGCCGCGCCGCCCCGCCGGCAGCATGGCCACCTCCCATACCTGCGCCGCGAGGTCCTCCACCGCGATCGGGGAGCGCAGTTCGTCGGTGAACAGGCGCAGCGGCTCGCCGCGGCGCAGCGCATCCAGCACCCAGGCGCTGACGCGGTCCGGCGGCTCCGCCCGGACGATGAGCGAGGTGCGGATGACCGCCGCGTCCGGCATCTGCGCGCGGACGTGGAGCTCCGCCTTCGCCTTCCAGCGCCCGTACTCGTGCACCGGCGCGGGCTCGGCGGACTCCGCGTACGGCGCGGACCCGCCGTCCAGCAGCGCGTCCGTGCTCATGCAGACCAGCGCCGCCCCGGACGCCCGGCACGCGTGGACCACGCTCTCCGTCGCCCGCCACACGTCGCGCTCGCCCGCGGATGGCGAGTAGGCGGTGTGGATGACGAGGTCCGGCCGCACCCGCATCCACAGCGCCTCCACCGCCGCCCCGTCGGAAAGCTCCACCGCGTGCGTCTCCGACCCCTCCACGGCCGACGTTCGCCGGGTCGCGTGGAGATCGATGCCCTGGGGCGTCTGGCGAATCAGCTCGCCGCCCAGCAGCCCGCCCCCGCCGGTGATCAGAACGCGCACGATGGATTCACAGCCGGCACTCACGACGCCCGCTTTTCACTTTCGCACTTTCGTATTCTCGCACTTTCGCACTCTGTCTCACGGAAACACCGCGCGCAGATACCTGCCCGCCAGCGCGTACACGCCCGGCGACTCGCTCTCGCGAGGCCCGGCGACGTTCAGGGTGCGTATGTTGTGGATCTGCAGCCAGCGGCGAAAGGCGTCCGGGTCCGGCAGCGCGTCCAGGTGCCAGAGGTAGGTGGGCCGGCCCAGCCCCCGCGCCGCCTCCACCGCGCGATCGGTGCCCGGGCTCGCGGCGGAGGTGACGAGGACGAGGGTGGCGTCGGAATCGCGCACGTTCCACCCGGTGCGCTCGGCGGGATCGGCGGAAGGCGTTTCGCGCAGCGGGTAGCGCGGATCGATGGGCCCGTCCTCCGCCCACCGCCCCGCCGGGCACCATCCGCCGCACGGCATCCCCCGCTCCAGCGCCACGTCCAGCGCCGCCCGGTCCACCCCCGTCTGCCCGCCGGAAACGATGGTGAGCGGGGCGGAGGTTGGCGATGCGGCCGAGGACGTCAAACGGGATTTCTTGGGCTACGACTCCGCGAGAACTGCGCGGAATCCTGCCTGACGAAAGTGGTTGTCAGCCGTGAGGGCTTCTCTCAAACTTCGCGTATGCATCACGACGAAGGAGATGCAGTCCGTCAGGCCCCACTCCTTGTCCTGGTGCCTTCGGTAAAAGGCCACGCCCTCCGCAAACAGTTCCTCCGAAAGTGGAACAATTTCCACAGCTGGATCATCCTGCAGCGCCTCGATGAGATCCAGACCCGCGGATCGCTGGCGCGCCTTTGCCATCGCGTTGCCAATCTCGAGGATCACGGCGTGCGTGGTAATGAGGCGCGTACGCTCCAACCGAATTCTGCGCGCGAGCTCAACGGCCGCGGCATGGTGCTGGTCCCGGAGGTTGCTGAGCGCGAGGGCGTAGGAGGTGTCGAGAAAGAGCTCATTCGCCATCCGGCACCCGGTCTCCGTACAGATAGGCGTCTACACGGGTTGACCAATCGGTGGGGCCGTCGAGGCGCAGGGACTCGGCAGTATCGAGAAAGGATTTCCGAGGACGCTGCTCGTCCTGCTCCGTCTCAATCGTCACGCGCACCCGCGTATTCGGCGCCAGGGGCACAGGCTGATCCGGGAGAAAGACTTCTCCGTCGTACGTAAGATAGAGCGTCGTGGTCATCCGATCTGCTCCGAAAATGTGGGATTGACTGAGGAGAATCTAACACTACGCTCGGGAAAACGCTTCTCCCGAAGCGCACGATCGCCCGTCATCCGCCACTCGTGCAGGTAAAGCCCGTTCGGCGACGCGTCAGCGGCGCCGGGACGGGGCTTGTGCCAGTCCCAATGGTGGCTTCAGCCGCTCAGGCGGAGAGGTGGCCCCTACAGCCTGTACGCCGTCTGCACCAGGCGCTTCTCCTCTTCGCCCTCGATGAGGGCCTCCACCTCGACGTAGGCCTCCAGGCCGCTGCCGAGCAGCTTCTCGCGGAAGAGCTGGTCGAGCTGGAAGATGCCGGCCGAGTTGGTCATCTCCACGCGGATGCGCACCGGCTTCTCCACCCCGCTCTCGATGTGAACCGCCTCGATGGCCGCCGCGGAGATGGAGTGGATGCTCATCGTCCCCTCGATCCCCATGCTGATGCGCGAGCGGCCCTTGGCCATGTCCAGCGCGTCCGCCACCCGCACCACCCCCGCCTCGATGGTCATCGGCTTGCCGCCCGCGCGGTGGCCGATGATGGCGTGCAGCACCTCCGAGCGCAGGATGGTGGCCTGCCCCGGGTCGTAGATGCCGTCCAGCAGCTCGCGCACCTTGGGCTGCGCCACGAAGAGCGAGAACTCCTCGTGGTCCTTGCGGTGGATGGACATCCCCACGTCGTGCAGCAGCGCCGCCAGCACCACCACCACCTCGGCGTCGTCCACCCCCATCCCGTAGTTGGCGGCCACGCCCGGCTGCACCCCGTGCTCCGTGAGCACGCGCAGGATCTTGGCGGCGATGTTCATCACGATCTTCACGTGCACGGGGCCGTGGTCCGTCATCCCCAGCCGCTCCACGGCGTTCACGTTGGCCGCCAGCCAGAGCGCGTACAGCTCGTCGTCGGCGTTGATGCGCTCGATGAGGCGCTCCACCTTGCGGTTGCCGCGGGTGGGCACGTTGAGCACCAGCCGGTGGGCGAACCGCTCCGCCACCGTGCACCCCAGTGTGGACTTCACGTCCACGGTCTCCAGTACGTCCGTCATCTCGTCATCTCTTGGACTGTAAATCCTCTTCGATGCTTCTACTTACACGACTTCCGCCGCGGCGTGCCTCCCCGGGGCGTGCATCGCCAGGAACCGCGCCGCCTCGCGCTCCGCCCAGAAGCGCGGCTTCCACGGCGGCCCGGCGATGAAGCCCACGTGGCCGCCGTGCGGGGTGAACGCCGTGTGCAGCGCGGGGTTGGCGGCGATCACCTCGTGCGGGATGGCGCCCTCGTCCACGAACGGGTCGTCCAGCGCGTGCACCAGCAGCGTGGGGACGCGGATGCGGTGCAGATACTGCGCGCAGCTGCAGGTGGCGTAGTAGTCGTCCGCGTCGCGAAAGCCGTGCAGCCGCGCCGTCACCGCGTCGTCGAAGTCGCGGAAGCTGCCGGACGCCAGGGCGCGCCGCTCGTCCAGCGGCACCTGCGCCAGGTCCACGCCGGCCGCGCGCTTCTGGCGGTACTTGCCCACCAGCCGGCGGACGAAGTGGCGCGTGTACACCCGGCCCATGAACGACGCGGCCAGCTTGTCCGACCCGCGTCCCAGGTCGAACGGGATGGAGATGGCGGCCGCGGCGCGGATCAGCGACTCCTCCCCCCGCTCGCCCAGGTACTTGAGCATCATGTTGGCGCCCAGAGAAAAGGCGATGCCCAGCAGCGGCGCCCGCGGCTGCCGCGCGGCCAGCAGCTCCAGCAGGAACGCGAAGTCGCCCGTCTCGCCGGCGTGGTAGAAGCGCGCGGTGCGGTTGGGCTCGCCGCTGCAGGAGCGAAAGTTCATCGCCGCAGAGCGAATGCCGTGCTCCGCCAGCACCCGGCAGCTCTCCAGCACGTACGACGACTGCGCGCTCCCTTCCAGCCCGTGGACGACGAGGCAGAGCGGCGCGTCCTCATCCAGGGGCGGCCCGCCCTCCACCGTGGCGGCGTCCAGGTCCAGGAAGTCGCCGTCGGGCGTCTCCACCCGCTCGCGCGCGTAGCGCACGCCGTGCGGCGGGCG
>DASTNU010000590.1:0-5505 GCA_035720605.1 Longimicrobium sp.
AGTCCACCTGGCCGCTGATCACCAGGTCCATCAGCGCCTGGTCGAAGGTCTGCATCCCGTACGTCGTCTTTCCCTCCGCGATGTGCTCGGGGATCTCCGCCGCGCGCTCCGCGTCCGCGATGCAGTCGCGGATGGTGCCGCTGACCACCATCACCTCCGCCGCCAGCACGCGCGTCTTACCGTCCTTCTTGGGCAGCAGCCGCTGCGAGATCACCGCCTGCAGCTGCTCCGCCAGGCGCAGCCGCACCACCTTCTGCTCCTCGGGCGGAAAGGTCGCGACCAGCCGCGAGATCGTCGCCGAGGCGTCGCGCGTGTGCACCGTGCTGATCACCAGGTGCCCCGTCTCCGCCGACTTGAGCGCGATGTCGATGGACTCCGGGTCGCGCATCTCGCCGATCAGGATCACGTCCGGGTCCTGCCGCAGCGCCGCGCGCAGCCCCACGCGAAAGTCGTCGGTGTCGATCCCCACCTCGCGCTGGGTGATGGAGCAGTTGACGTCGCGGTGCAGGAACTCGATCGGGTTCTCCAGCGTCACCACGTGGCGGCGCATGTTCTGGTTCATGAAGCCGATCATCGCCGCCTGGGTGCTGCTCTTCCCCGACCCCGTGACCCCGGTGACCAGGATGAGCCCGCGCTCCAGCGCCGCGATGTCCTGCACCACCGGCGGCAGCCCCAGCTGGTCGATGGTGGGGATCTCGAAGGGGATCACCCGCATCACGATCATGAAGCTGCCGCGCTGGCGCAGGATGTTCACGCGGAACCGACCCACGCCCGCCAGCCCCCACGAGCAGTCGTAGTCCTGGATCTCGTCCAGCCGCTGCCGGTCGCGCTCGTGCGGGATGAGCTTGAGGGCGATGGCGCGCGTCTGCTCCGGCGTCAGCCGCTGCTTGGTGAGCGGGATGAGCGTGCCGTTGATGCGGGCGCGGAACACGTCGCCCGCCTTGATGTGCAGGTCGCTGGCCCCGCGCTGCACGGCGGCCTGGATGATGTTTTCCAACTCAGTAGCCCGCTTGCTTGTCCACGGTGTTCAGCAGGGATTCGCCCGCCGCGTACCGCCGGAGGTTCCGGAGGATGAGATCCGTCTGGCGTCGCCAGAATCGATGGGAGGCGCCCGAAACATGGGGCGTCACAAGCACGTTGGGAAGTCCCCAGAGGGGCGAGCTCGCCGGAAGCGGCTCCCGCGCAAAGACATCCAGCCCCGCGCCCCGCAGCCGGCCGCCGCGCAGCGCGCCGGTCAGCGCATCCTCGTCCACGATGCCGCCGCGCGCCACGTTCACGACCACGGCGCCCTCCGGCAGCATCCCCAGCTCCCGCGCGCCGATCATCGCCCGCGTCTCCGCCGTCTGCGGGACGGAGACCACCAGGTAGTCGCTGCGCGGCAGGATGCGGTCCAGCGCGTCCGGGCCGCTGAGCACCTCCACCCCCTGCGGCCCCTCCGTCCCGCGCCGCCGCGTGGCGACGACCGTCATCCCCAGCGCCCGCGCCCGCCGCGCCACCGCCCGCCCGATCCCGCCGAGGCCGACGATCCCGATGGTGCACTCCGCCAGCTCGCGCACCGGCGAGTCCGCCGCGTCGAAGGGTGCCTTGTTCCACCGCCGCTCCGCCTGCGCCCGCACGGCGAAGTCGAAGCCGCGGGAAAAGTGCAGCAGCATGGCGATCACCGTCTCCGCCATCGGCTCCGCGTAGATCCCCGCGGAGTTGGTCAGGACGACGTCCGACTCGCGCATCGCGTCGTACAGCAGCCCACCGACGCCCGCGGAGGCGGTGTGGGCCCAGCGCAGCCGCCCGTCCGGCGGCGCCGTGGCGGCCTCGAACAGCGCCTCCGGCACGCCGAAGCCCACGTAGGCCTCCGCCCCGCGCACCGCCGCGATCGCCGCCCGCGCCCCCGGCGAGTCGCCGCCGCCGTCGCCGGTGCCGTCCACCGGCTCCTCCACCACCGTCAGCGCCCACCCCTCCGGCAGCGCCGCGCGGATCTCCCCCACGGCCCAGCCGGGGATGGAGAACGACGGCCGCGGCTCGTGCAGGTTCAGCACCAGCCGCCGCGGCTGGGAGACGGACGGGTGCATGGACCGGGTGCCGGAGGTGGATCGCTGGGGAGAAGCGCGGTGAATATACCCGGTGTCCGTGGCACGGCGCGAGGCTCGCGCCTGAGCGGCTGAAGCCGCCGCAACGAAAGCGGAAAGCCCCGCAAACTGCGCGGGGCTTCAACTGCGCCAGTCCACCGGGTTGTCATTCCGAAGGAGGCGCCGACAGATCTCTCCGGGTGCAGAAACTCTGGCGCCGACTGAGGAATCTACTCGCCGGACCGCGTGGCCGGCCGCCGTGCGAGGTGCCCGCGGCCACACAATCCGCGAAGGCGGATTTCGCGAATTTCCAGCGGCGAATTCATTCGCTCCCGCGGGGGACGCGCACGGGCTCCACCATCCACCACCCCTCCACCGCCGAATCAGAGCCCCAGCACGTCGCGCATGGTGTACGTTCCCGGCGCCTTTCCGGCGATCCACCGCGCGGCGCGGAGGGCGCCTTCGGCGAAGAGGGCGCGGTCCTGTGCCGCGTGCCCCAGCGTCACCCGCTCGCGCTCGCCGACCAGCATCACCTGGTGCTCGCCGACGATGTCGCCGCCGCGCAGCGCGTGGAACGCGACCTCGCCGCGCGGGCGCTCGCCGGGGCGGCCGCTGCGCCCGTCGATGCGCACGTCCGCCAGCTTCACGCCCCGCCCGCGCGCCACCGCCTCCCCCAGCGCCAGCGCCGTCCCGCTGGGCGCGTCCGCCTTGCGCCGGTGGTGCGCCTCCACGATCTCCACGTCGTAGTCGTCGCCCAGGACCGCCGCGGCGCGCTCCGCCAGCGCCAGCAGCAGGTTCACCCCCACGCTGAAGTTGGCCGCCTGCAGCACCGCGGACCGCTCCGCCTGCTGCCGCAGCAGCTCCGCCTCGTCCGGCGTGAGCCCTGTGGTCCCGACGACGAGGGCGCGGCCGGCCAGCGCCTCGCCGTGCATCTCCAGCAGCCGCCGCAGCAGCTCCGGCGCGGAGAAGTCGATCACCACGTCCGCCTCGCGCATCCACGCGCCCGCCGTCTCCGGCGTCTCCACGATGGCGCAGCCGATGTCGCAGCCGCGCTCCGGCATCCGCCCGATCCCGCCGACCAGCCGCATCCCCCCGTCCTCCGCCATCAGCGCGGCCAGGGTGGTGCCCATGCGCCCGGTGGCGCCGCTCAGGACGATGCGAACGGGCTCCGCAGGGTCCGCCGCCGTCACTCGATCCGACACGGTCAGCTGCTCCCCAGCAGCCCCACGGCGCGCATCTCCCGCTCCAGCTCCTGCCGCACCGCGTCCGAGGCGGGCACCAGGGGCAGCCGCGGGTCTCCCGCGCGATAGCCGAGCATCGCCACGGCGGCCTTGATGGGGATGGGATTCGATTCGCGGAAGATGGCGGCGATCAGCGGCAGGTAGCGCAGCTGCAGCGCGCACGCCTCCGCCGTGTTCCCCTCCAGGAAGGCGTGCGCCATCCGCGACGTGTCGCGCGGCGCCACGTTGGCCAGCACGGAGATCACGCCCTTGCCGCCCAGCGCCATCAGCGGCACCACCTGGTCGTCGTTGCCGCTGTAGAGCGCCACGCGGTCGCCCACGCGCCGCGCCGTCTCCGCCACCTGCGAGATGTCGCCGCTCGCCTCCTTGACGCCCACCACGCGCTCGTCCTCCGCCAGCGCCTCGATGGTCTCGGGGAGAATGTTCACCGCCGCGCGTCCGGGGATGTTGTAGATGATCGTCGGCAGGTCGCCGGCGTCCATCACCGCGCGAAAGTGGGCGATCAGGCCCCGCTGCGGCGGCTTGTTGTAGGGGGGCTGCGCCACCAGCAGCGCATCCGCTCCCGCCGCCCGCGCGCTCTCCGCCAGCCGCGAGACCACGGCCGTGTCCCCGCCGCCGCACCCGGCGATGACGGGAAGGCGCCGGTCCGCGCCGCGCAGCTCGCCCACCACCACCTCCAGCGCGCGCCGCTGCTCGTCCGGCGACATGGTGACGGCCTCGCCGGTGCTGCCGTTGACGACGAGGGCGTCCGTCCCCTCGCGCAGGTGAAAGCGGACGAGCTCGCGCATCGCCTCCTCGTCCACCGCGCCGTCCGCGCCGAAGGGCGTGACCAGCGCCACGCCCGACCCGGTAAAGAGCGTCCTGCCGTTCGGTTCCGTCATCTGCGGTCGTGGCGGGTCAGATGTTGTTGAGGTCCATCACGTCGCCGGGCATCACGTCGCCCTCGGCGTCGTCGGGGTCCAGGTCGCGCTCGGTGCTGTCGCGAAAGTCGTCGGCCGCCTCGTCGCCGATGCTCGCGTGGAACGAGCGGAACACGGTGCCGCCGCACTTTTCGCAGCGCATTCCCGGCTCCGGCTGCTCGTCCTCGAAGAAGTAGTCCTTGCCGCAGTTCTCGCAGACCAGGGTGAGCACCTGCGTGGGCGCGTCGGTGCGCGCGTCGCCCGCGGGGTTGTCGCGGGGCTGGTTGGCGGTGCTGGAAGCCTGCGCGGTGCCGGCGTCGGTGCCGGAATCGTAGCGGCCCTGCGGGCTGGTCGGGGTAGCGTCGGACATCGTCTCTCCTCGGTGATGATCAGGTCCGCCGCGAGGGTGCACAACGTGTACCGGGGCGTGGGGGGGGAGGTTGCGGGGAAGAGAGGTTCCAGTCCTGGAAGTTCCACTTGTGGAACCATCGTTGGATTTAGCCCCACTGGTAAAGGCGACGCGTGGCGATGGTCAACGGAGGTCCTCGGTGGTGAACAGAAGCGTTTCACCGGCGGCCTCCCGCCGCACCGAGGGAGCGGCCAATCAGCCGTCCTTCTTCGCCACGCGCGCCTTGCCGGTCTCGCTGCCGGCGCGGGAGGCGTCGCGCTTCATCGCTTTGATGAACTCCGCGCGGCGGAAGCGGAGGGCGGACCAGTCCTCGTCGATGGCGACCATGCGCACACCCTCGAACCCCGCCGCGCCCAGCGGAGCCCAGCCGCTGTCGCGGTTGAACTCGCACCTGTAGCGCTTCGACGTGCCCTTGGGATACGCGAACCACACCACCGCATCCCCCTGTGCCTTCGGCAGGATGGCTTCCGCGGCCGCGTTCAGCTGCGCCGTCGTCATCACGAACGCCAGCGCGAACTCGACCTGGCCGGTCCCGGCCGCATCGCGATGGATCGTGACCCCCTCCAGCGCATCCAGCTCCCGCTCGAAGCTCCCGGGCGCGTTGAGGACGACGATCTCCTTCTGCCCCTTCAGGTTCAGCTTGTTGAACAGCGGCGTCATCGCAGGGAGGGAGTGCAGGGAATCGGCACGCGTTTACGCGGACAGAATAGCGCACCCAAACCCGCCGCGACAGCAAGAAACCATGCGCAACGAGTCCGCGCAGGCGCAATACCGTTTACCTAAGGATCTCCAAGGTCCGTCTTACCATCCGAGAGCAGTCGCTCCGCTTCCGGACTGGGTAGCGGCTCTGCTTTCGTTTCACCCCACGCTTTACCTGCCGGCTTCGGCGCTCT
>DASTNU010000591.1:0-6755 GCA_035720605.1 Longimicrobium sp.
GATCTGGACGCTGCGGCTGCGCGGGCGGGAGTGGACGCAGGACGTGAACGGCTTCTCCATCATCACCCGCGTCCCCTTCAGCGAAAAGCGCGGCGGCTACCTGAACGGCTACCGCATCGGCACCTACCCCACCGAGACCTCCGGCCGCTACGACCGCTACGCGCCCCCCGCGGGCTTCATCGAGGTCACCCCGCAGAACCAGGACCTGGCCGTCAGCGAGCACTTCCGGCTGCGCAACTTCCTCACCAAGGACCAGTTCGGCGTCTGGCCCAAGTACCTGGCCCTGGACCTTCGCCTGATCGACAAGCTGGAGCTGGTGATCCAGGAGCTGAACGCCATGGGCGTCCGCGCGGAGCACGTGGCGGTGATGAGCGGCTTCCGCACGCCGGCGTACAACATCCAGGGGGTGGGCGAGGGGGGCCGCGCGCTGCTCAGCCGCCACACCTACGGCGACGCCAGCGACGTGTGGATCGACAACGACTTCGACGGCTACATGGACGACCTGAACGGCGACGGCCGCCGCGACACCGAGGACGCGCGGGTGATGCTGCGCGCCGTGGACCGCGTGGAGCGCCGCTTCCCGGAGCTGATGGGCGGCGCGGGGATCTACCGCGACAACGGCGCCCACGGGCCGTTCATCCACATCGACGTGCGCGGCAACCCGGCGCGCTGGTGACACGGTGACACGGTGACACGGTGACACGGTGACACGGTGATGAGGGCCGGCTTCCCGCGCGGGGCCGGCCTTCTGCTTGTCAGGACGGGCGAATTGCGGCAGTTTGGGGGATGACGGCGGACGGCGCGGTCGCAGACCCGGTCGTACGGGTCGCCGGCACCCCGCCAGGCGATTGAAATCGCCGCAACGAGTGCGCGCCGTCCGCCTGCGCCGACAACACGGGATGGTCCACGTCCGGACGCTCGCACCTTGCACGGCCATGACTCCTGAGCCCGCCCGTCCCGCCGATTTCGATGCGATCGTCCGGTTGCTCGACGAGGCCGGTCTGCCGCACGAGGACCTGACGCCGGCGCACCTGGAGCACTTCCTGGTGCTGCGGGAGGGGGACGCGATCGCGGGGGTGGTGGGGATGGAGGCGGCGGAGGACGCGGGGCTGCTGCGCTCCCTGGCGGTGCCGCGGGCACGGCGGGGCGGGGGACTGGCGTCGCGGCTGGTGGATGCGCTCGAGGAGCACGCGCGCGCCGCCGGCATCCGCACCCTTTACCTGCTGACGACGACGGCGGAAGGCTTCTTCGCGCGCCGCGGCTACTCACGCGCGGATCGTGACGGGGTGCCGGAGGCGATCGCGGCTACCGCGGAGTTCCGCGGCATCTGCCCGTCGACCGCCGCGTGCATGGGGAAGGCGCTGGTCCCGGCGGAGGTGCCGGCCGGGGCGTAGAACGCGGACCGCCCGCCGCGGAGGGGTCCGGGCGGGCGGTTCGATGGACGATGGATCCGTCCGGTTCCGATCAGGGGCCGGGCGCGGAGGCGGCGGCTTCGTTCGCGCTGACCCGCTCGGCCGAGGCCGCTGCCGCGGCGGCGATGGCGGCCGGCTGGAAGGCCGCGGCGACGGGGCGGCCCTCCCAGCGCGCGGGCACGGGGACGCCCAGCGCCCAGAGCGCGGTGGCGGCCGTGTCGAAGGTGCGGATGCCGGCATCGATCCGCCCCGGCTCCACCCCGGCGCCCCACGCGATCCACGGGATCAGCACGTCCTCGAGCGCCTCGGTGCCGTGGTCGCGCCCGTGGCCCCCGTGGTCCGCGGTGACGATCACCAGCACGTCGTTGCCGAAGCGGCGCACGGCGGCGCGGCGGATCTGCTCCACGGCCGCGTCGGCGCGGCGCACGGCCCAGCGGTACGGAAGCGACATCCACCCCGCCGAGTGCCCCGCGATGTCGGGGTCCGGCAGGTGGACGAAGAGCAGGTCCGGCTCGTTGAAGCGCAGGTAGTGGATCACGTCCTGCGTGATGCGCGGCGCCAGCACCACCTCGCTCCCCGCCGGCGCCTCCACCTCGTCGGGCGCGTCGGCGTGGATCAGGTGGCGGAACTTGGCCTTGCCGAAGAACGCCGCCGTGTGCAGGTGGGCCGAGTCCGCCATGTCGAACATGGTGGCCACGCGTACGCGGCCCTGCGCGTCCACCTGCTCGTCGTTCCAGGTGATGCCGTGCACCGCCGGCGACACGCCCGTCATCATGCTGGTGTGCGAAGGCAGGGTGCGGCTGGGCATGATGGTGCGCGCCTGCAGCGAGTACGCGCCCTCGCGCATCATCCGCTGCAGGTTGGTGGCGCCGGAGGCCTGGATGGCGTCGGGGCGCAGCCCGTCGATGGAGATCACCACCACGTGCTGGGCGATGGCGCCGGCGCGTTCCGGCAGTCCCAGCCCCGCATTGCCGGCGCAGCCGCCGGCCAGCAGCGGCAGTGCAACGAGGAGCGCGGCGGTTCGCCTGGTCTGGATCATCGCATCATCCCACGGGGGTTGAAGGTCCGCTGCGCAGTACGTAAACTGAAACGGCGCTTGATGTTCCGCAAGATGCAAGAACCCTGCGCATGGGAACGCGGGAGTTGAATCTTTCCTGACAGGCCGCCCGTACGTTCGCCCCGAACCGGCGAAGTTCGCTCGACCTGACGATTCCGCCGCCGGTCGGGCGGCGTGGAGGATCACAACGGATGTACTGTTCCACCTGTGGTGCCCGGGTGCCCGAAGGGCGCAGCCGCTGCGACACCTGCGGCTCGCCCGTGTCGCGCCCGTCCGGCTACGGCATTCCCGCCGCCGCGACGCAGGCCCGCGGGCCGCTCGCCATCGTGGCCACCTGCCCCCGCTGCGGCTACCAGGGTCAGGGCTCCACCTACTTCTCGCAGGGCGGCCCCGTCGCGGTGCTGGTCCTCGTGTCGCTGTTTACGTGGGCGCTGGGTGGCCTGGTGTACTACCTGTTGCGCCGCGACTTCCGCGTGTGCCCACGCTGCGGCGAGTCGTGGGGGCCCCGTGGGGAGCGCGCGCTGGCCCTGGGGCCGGGAAGCGCGGGCGCGGCGGTGTACCCCGCCGTGGCCGCCGCGGAAGGAGAGGAGGTGGAGAGCTCGCGCGGATGGATGTTCGGCGCGTACGTGATGTTCGCCTTTGCCTTCATCCTGATGATGGCCGGGCTGGGCGAGGGCGAGTTCGCTCCCTTCCTGCTGGGGGCGCTTTCCGCCGGCGGCGGCGTGGCGATGGTGAAGGGCGCCAACCGGGCCCGCGAGCAGCGGCGCCAGGCGCTGCTGGTGGGGCTGCAGCAGCCGGTGCTGCGGCTGGCGGAGGAGCGCGGCGGCCGGCTGACGGTGACGGAGGTGGCCTCGTCGCTCGGCTGGCCCATGCCGCGGGCGGAGAAGGTGCTCAACTCCATGGAGGACGGGCTGCGCATCGCCTCGGAGGTGACGGACGACGGGGTGATCGTCTACGAGTTCCGCGAGCTGATGCACGCCCCCCGGCTGAACGCCGCGGAGATGGACACGCTTCTGGGCGACGGCGGCGCGTCCGGCGGGGGGACCATGCGGGCGTAGGTAAGAAGCAGTGCCCAGTGCCCAGGATCAAGTGCCCAGTGTTTCACACCCGGGATCGACAGCCTCGATCCCGGGCGCTTTTCACTGGGCACTTGGCACTTGGCACTTGATCCTGTAGGAAGCAGTGCCCAGTGCCCAAAATCAAGTGCCCAGTGTTTCACGCCCGGGATCGACAGCCTCGATCCCGGGCGCTTTTCACTGGGCACTTGGCACTTGGCACTTGGCACTTGATCCTGTAGGAAGCAGTGCCCAGGATCAAGTGCCCAGTGTCTCACGCCCGGGATCGACAGCCTCGATCCCGGGCGCTTTTCACTGGGGCACTTGGCACTTGGCACTTGATCCTGTTAGTTCTTCCTACAGATCCGTCTCCGCGATCCCGCCGCCGCCGGGGGACTTGGCGCGGCGCTTGGCGTCGGCCACCAGCTCGCCCAGGGCCTCGATCGTGGTCCAGCGGGCGGGGTCCACGCGCACCACGGCGGCGGAAAGACGGGTGAGGGGGAACTCGCGCTCCAGGCCGGCGCGGTCACGGGCGCGGTAGACGCCCGCGCGCACCGCGTCGTCCGGCAGGTGGCGCGGCAGCGCCTGGGAAAAGCGCGCCCGGGCAATGCGGGCCAGCTCGCGCGCCTCGTCCGCCGGGCACACCAGGACGAAGTCGTCGCCGCCCACGTGGCCCACGAAGGTGTCGTTCCGCCCCTCGGCGGTGGCGCCGATGCAGCGGCCGGCCTCGCGGATGGCCTCGTCCGCCACCGCGAAGCCGAAGCGGTCGGCGAAGGGCTTGAAGTCGTCCAGGTCGAAGTAGACCACCGCGAAGGGGTGCCCCTCCGCCCGGCGCCGCTCCATCTCGCGCTCGATGGCGTCGCCGCCGGGAAGGCCGGTGGTGGGGTTGCGGTCCAGCCCGCGCCGCGCCTGGCGCAGCAGCGCGGTGACGCGGGCCAGCAGCTCGCGCGCGTCGAACGGCTTGGCCAGGTAGTCGTCCGCGCCGGCCTCGAAGCCGCCCAGCCGGTCCTCCAGCCGCGACTCGCCGGTGAGGATGAGCACGGGCAGGTGCGAGATGCGCGGGTCGTCCTTGATGGTGCGGCAGACGGTAAAGCCGTCCGGCGTCCCCATCCGGTAGTCCAGGATCACCAGGTCCGGCGCGCTGCGGCGCACCTCGGCCAGGGCGGTGGTGCCGTTTTCGGCAAGCCGCACCTGATGGCCGGCGTGCCGCAGCAGCTCGCCGATCATCCGGCGCAGCGCGTCGTCGTCGTCCGCGAACAGGATCTCGCTCATCCGGCCCCCACCCAGCCCGATCGCATCCGTGCCTGCTCTCCGTCTGATGATCTCCCGCCGCCTGGGCGCCGCCGCCGTGCTGGCGCTCGCGGCGATCGTGCCGCTGGCCGCGCAGCCGCGCGCGGGCAATGTAGCAGCTTCGCGCACGTACGCCACATCCGCGCCCGCAGCTCCGCGGCTGGCGGCGCGCATCGACTCCATCCTGGCCCGGCCGCACCTGGCGCGGGCGCGCTGGGGGATCGAGGTGCGCGACGCCGCCACCGCGCGCACGCTCTACGCGCGCAACGCGGGCGGCCTCTTCATCCCCGCCTCCAACCTGAAGCTGATCGTGGCGGCCACGGCGGCGCACCACCTGGAGCCGGGCTACCGCTTCCGCACCAGCCTGTACGCCGCGGGCGAGGTCCGCGACGGCACGCTGCAGGGCGACCTGGTGCTGTACGGCCGCGGCGACCCCATGATCAGCGCGCGGTTCTTTCCCAGCCGCACGGCGGTGTTCGAGATGCTGGCGGACTCGCTGCTGGCGCGCGGCATCCGGCGCGTCAGCGGGGGCGTGGTGGCGGACGAGAGCTGGCTGGACCGCGAGTACGTGAGGGCGGACTGGGACGAGTACGACCTGCTGTGGTGGTACGCGGCGCCGGTCGGCGCGCTGGGCTTCAACGACAACGCCATCGACTTCACCATCCAGCCCGGCGCCTCCGCCGGCGCGCCGGCGCGCATCACGGGGCAGCCGGCGAGCGGCGCGTACACGCTGCAGAACGCCACGCGCACGGTCGCCGCGGGGGGGCGCTACACGCTGGACCTGGCGCGCGGCTCCACCCCCGGCACGGTGCGGGCGCACGGGCAGATCCCCCGCGGGGCGGGCGCCAGCACGCAGCACTTCGCGGTGGACAACCCGGCGCGCTGGACGGGCACCGTCTTTCGCGAGGTGCTGGAGCGCAGGGGGATCGTGGTGGAGCGCAACACGGTGCGCGTGGTCTCGGACCCCGCGCAGTCGTCGGCGGTGGACGCGGAGCCCCTGGCGGAGTGGCGGTCGCATCCGCTGACGCACGCCATTGGCCCGGTGCTGATGAACAGCCAGAACTGGTTCGCGGAGCTGCTGGTGAAGACGCTGGGGCGCGAGGTGCGGGGCCAGGGGAGCTGGGCGGCGGGGCTGGCGGTGGAGCGCGAGTTCCTGACCCGCGTGGTGGGGATCGACTCGGCGGCGTTCGTGCTGCGCGACGGCTCCGGCCTCTCCCGCGGCAACCGGGTGACGCCCCGCGCGCTGGTGCAGCTGCTGGACTACGTGCGCCGCACGCCGCGCCAGCAGATCGTCCGCGCGGCGCTGCCGCTCTCCGGCGCGCAGGACGGCTCGCTGCGCACCCGGCTGACGGACCTGCGCGGCCGGGTGGCGGCCAAGACGGGGTACATCGGCGGCGTGGACTCGCTGTGCGGCTTCGTCACGGCGGCGGACGGCCGCGAGATCATCTTCTGCATCATCGCCAACGAGACCGGCCAGCCTTCCGCGCGGATGAAGGCGGGGATCGACGACGTGGTGCGGGCGATCGCCGCGGACGGGTGAGAAGTGCGTGAGTGCGTGAGTGCGTGAGTGCGTGAGTGCGTGAGTAGAACAGAAGCCCTGCCCGCCGTGACGGCAAGCAGGGCTTTTTCGCGGCTACCGAGGCGGTCGGGGGAGCATCCCGGCGGGCGGCAAGACGAGCTCGCCGGCTCCACGCCCGGCGGTTGAAACCGCTGCTGGAAAAGCACGAAGTCCGCCTGCGCGGACTCGCGGGGGGCGGGTCCGGCGTGAATCGGGGCATCGCGATGAACGGGCGCGGTCGCAGTCCGCGCAGGCGCAATACCGTTTACCTAAGGATCTCCAAGGTCCGTCTTACCATCCGAGAGCAGTCGCTCCGCTTCCGGACTGGGTAGCGGCTCTGCTTTCGTTTCACCCCACGCTTTACCTGCCGGCTTCGGCGCTCT
>DASTNU010000592.1:0-3644 GCA_035720605.1 Longimicrobium sp.
GTTCGTCGCCCGCCGCCATCCCCTCCAGGAGCCGGCCCAGGTAGCCCGCCCAGCGATCCACCGTCTCGCGGTCGAAGAGGGCGGCGGCGTACTCGATCCCGCCGACGATCCGCCCGTCCTCCTCTTCCAGGAAGAGGGACAGGTCGAACTTGGCCGTGGCCCGCGCCGCGCGCTCCAGCGGGGACACGCGCACGCCGGGAAGGTCGAAGCGCCCCTGCGGCACGTTCTCCCAGGTGAAGAAGACCTGGAAGACCGGGGTGTGCGACAGGCTGCGCGCGGGCTGGAGGAGCTCCACCACCTGCTCGAACGGAAGGTGCTGGTGCTGCTGCGCGGCGAGCGCCCGCGACTTGACCCGCGCCAGGAGCTCGGCGACGGTGGGGGCGCCGGAAAGGTCGGCCCGCAGCGCCAGCGTGTTGAGGAAGAGGCCGATCAGCCCCTCCAGCTCCGTGCGCGGGCGGTTGGCCGCCGGCGTGCCCACGACGACGTCGTCCTGGCCGGCGAGGCGGCCCAGGAGGGCGGCCCACCCGGCCAGCACCGTCATGAACGGCGTGGTGCCGTGCCGCCGCCCCAGCGCGCGGACGGCGGCGGACAGCTCCGCGTCGAAGGCGACGGGGACCACCGCGCCGGCGTGGTCCTGCTGCGGCGGGCGCGGCCGGTCCGCGGGAAGCTCCAGCAGCGCCGGGGCGCCGGCCAGCGCCTGGCGCCAGAACGCCGCGTCCCGGCGCATCACCTCGCCGTCCACCCAGCGCCGCTGCCACGCCGCGTACTCCGCGTACTGCACGGCCAGTTCGGGGAGCGGATCGCCCTCGCCCCGCACGAAGGCGGCGTAGAGCGCGCTCAGCTCGTCGGCCAGCACCCCCATGCTCCACCCGTCGGAGACGATGTGGTGCATGGTGACCAGCAGGACGTGCTCGTCCTCCGCCAGCCGGACCAGCCGCCCGCGGACCAGGGGCCCGCGGCGCAGGTCGAAGGGCGCGTGCGCCTCCGCCTCCGCCAGCCGCGCCAGCGCCGCCTCGGGCCCCTCCCCCTGCCCCCCTCCCCGCTCGTTCCTCGCGGAGAGGGGGAGGACGTCCGCGAGGTCGTCCTCCGCGAGCGGGAAGGCCGCGTCCCGCGCCGGGGCGATCCGCTGCACCGGCTCGCCCTCCTCCTCGGCGAAGGTGGTGCGGAGCGCCTCGTGCCGCGCCACGACGCGGTCCAGCGCGCGGACCAGCGCCGCCCGGTGCAGCGCGCCGCGCAGCCGCAGCCCCATCGGCACGTGGTACGCGGCCCCGGCGCCGCCCAGCTGGTCCAGGAACCAGAGGCGCGCCTGCGCGAAGGAGAGCGGAAGGCGCCCGCCCCGGTCCACCGGCTCCAGGGGGAGGAGGTCCGCGCGCTCCGCCCCTTCCAGGAAGCGCGCGAAGTCCGCCAGCACCGGGCGGTCGAAGAGGTCGCCCTGCGCCACCTCGGCGCCCAGCGCCCGGCGCACGCGCGAGATGACCTGCATGGCCGCCAGCGAGTGCCCGCCGGCCTCGAAGAAGTGGTCGCGCCGGCCCACGCGAGCTACGCCCAGCACCTCGGCCCACACCTCCGCCAGCGCGGCCTCCGTCTCCCCCGCCGGCGGCTCGTAGCCGCCCGCCCGCGCCTCCGCGTCGGGCGGCGGGAGCGCCTTGCGGTCTACCTTGCCGTTGGGGGTGAGCGGCATCGCCTCCAGCACCACGTACGCCGCAGGGCCCATGTACGCCGGCAGGCGCTCGGCCAGGTGCCGGCGGAGCGCGGGCACCAGCACCCGCGCGCGCCGCCCCCGCAGCGGGTCGGTGGCGTACGCCGCCGGCGCCGCGCGCTCCGGGCGGGGCGGCGCCGGGAAGGGACGGCGCGCGGCGCGGCCCCGCGCGAAGCGCGCGTCCACGCGGCCGGGGTCGTCGGCCAGCCGGACCTGGACCGTCCACCCCAGCGCCTCGCCCAGCCGCCAGAGCGCCTCCGGGTCCACCCCCTCGGCCGCCGCCAGCCGGCGCACGTCCGCCACCGTCTCCGCCCCGCGCGGGTCGCGGCGGATCTCCAGCGCCTTGAGCGCGCCGGCGACGCGGGCGTTGGGGATGCCCAGGACCACGAGCGATGGGCCCTCCTCCGCCGCCAGCCGCGCCTGCAGCGCCCCCGGCGTCAGCCGCTCCGCCTCCCAGTCGATCCGCCCCTCTTCCTCCCCCGCCCCGCCGTCCGGCGCGCCGGCGTGGAGGACGGCGTCGTAGCGAAAGGCGGTGAGCTCGTTGGCGAAGCGGCCGCGCTTCTGCAGCGTCTCCACCGCGCCGATCGCCGGGATCTCCCGCGCCAGCGAAGCGAAGAAGGCGGGATCGACCACCAGCTCGGCCTCCTGGGCCTGGGCCTGCTCCGCGCGCTCGCGCCACTCCGCCACGGGGCGGTCCGGCGGCGACGCGTGCGTCTCCACCGCGGTGCGAAAGGCGCCCAGCAGCCGCAGGTCGCGCACGTCGCCCACGAAGACGCGGCCGCCCGGGCGGACCAGGCGCGCCGCGCCCTCCAGCACCCGCGCCAGGTAGTCCAGGCCGGGCAGGTACTGGACGACGGAGTTGACGACCACGGTGTCGAACGACGCCGGCTCCAGGCCGGCGAAGTCGTCGGCGGCGCGGTGCATCACCTCCACGTGGCCCAGCTCCGGGCGCCGCGAGCGGAGCGCCCGCAGCTGCTCCACCACGCGCGCGGAGATGTCGGTGCCCACGTAGTGCTCGCAGCCGGGGGCCAGGCGCCAGAGCAGGAGCCCCGTCCCGCACCCGATCTCCAGCACCCGCCGCGGCGCGAAGGCGGCGATGCGCCCCACCGTCGCCTCCACCCACTCGCGCATCTCCTCCTCCGGCAGCGGCTCGCCGGTGAAGCTGCTGTTCCACCCGCTGACGTCGAAGGCGGGGTCCGCGCCGGCGGCCGCGCGGCCGTAGACGTGGTCCCACGCGGCCGACCACTCCGCCTGGTGCCCGGCCTCCCAGTCCCCGTCCTCCGCGTCCGCCGCCGCGTCCATCCCCTCGCGGTCGGGGACCACGTACGCCACCAGCCGCCGGTCGCCGGGCGCGTCCTCGCGCGCCAGCACCACGGCCTCGCGCACCCCGGCGTGCTCGCGCAGCCGCGCCTCCACCTCGCCCAGCTCGATGCGGAAGCCGCGGACCTTCACCTGCTGGTCCACGCGCCCCAGGAACTCGAGTGCGTGAGTGCGTGAGTGCGTGAGTGCGTCAGTGGTGGTTTCGCAGGGATTCTCATGTCCCTTCCACTCACGCACTGACGCACTCACGCACTCACGCACTCTCGTCCGGTCGCCGGTGCGGTACAGGCGCCCGCCCGCCTCGCGGCCGAACGGGTCCGGGACGAAGCGGTCCGCCGTGAGCGAGGGGCGGCCCAGGTAGCCGCGCGCCAGCCCGCTCCCGCCCAGGTACAGCTCGCCCGCGGCGCCGGCGGCGACCGGCCGCATGGCGTCGTCCAGGACGTACGCCCGCGTGTTCGCGATCGGCCGGCCGATCGTCTCCGGGCCGCCCGCCTGGCGCAGCGTCCACGTGCTGTACGTGGTGTCCTCCGACGGGCCGTACAGGTCGTACACGCGCTCGATCCCGCCGCGCGCGTACAGCGCGTCCACCAGCTCCGCGCGCAGCGGCTCGCCCGCCAGGTTCACC
>DASTNU010000593.1:0-3580 GCA_035720605.1 Longimicrobium sp.
TTCGAGAAGAGCCTGGAAGACCCCGCGTCCGCCGGCCCCGCCCGCGAGGTGCTGGCCGCGCTCCTTGACGCCGTTCGCGAGGCGGGGTCCGCGAGCCGCGTGATCGTCACCAGCCGCTACACCTTCTCGCTCCCCGGCCCCGCCCGGCTGTGGGAGGAGGGGCTGGAGGCCATGCGCGACGCGGAGCTGATGAAGAAGGCCGGCCAGCTTCGCGGCTTCGCGCGCGCCCGGCCGGAGATCGCCCGCTACGCGCTGCAGGTGGGCGCGGGAAACCCGCGCCTGCTGGACCGCCTGGACGCGGTGCTCGCCGCCGGTGGTACGGAGGTGGGCGCGCTCCTTTCGGAGCTGGAGGCGACGGCGACCGAGTTCCGGGAGGCGCTGTTGCTGGACCGGTTGCTCGCAGGGCAGGAGCCCGGCCTCCGCCGCCTCGTGGCGCTCGCGTCGGTCTACGGACTTCCGGTGGGTCACGAGGCGGTCGACGCGGTGGCCGGCGCCGGGCTGGCCGCGGCGCACCTGGACCGCGCCGTCGCGCTCAGCCTGGTGGACCGCGGCCGCGACCCCGCCGACGGCGGTTTCCGGTACTTCGTCTCCGATCTGCTGATCGACCGGGTCCGCACCGGGCTGGACGGCGCGGAACTGCGGGAGGCGCGCGCCCGCGGGGCGGAGTTCCTCCACCGCGGCTGGAAGACGGAGCGGCTGGCCGAATCGGAGCCGCTGCTGCTGGAGATCCACCGCCTGGCGCTGGCCGCCGGCGCCGCGGAGATCGCGGTGGAGGCGACGGGCGTGCTGACGCGCCAGTGGCTGACGTATGCGCGGTACCGTGACGTCGAGGACGTGTGCGTCCGCACGCTGGCGCTCCGCGAAGACCACCGTGTGCTCAACGACCTGGGGTACGCGGAGAACAGTCTCGGGAAGACGGAACAGGCGCGCCGGCACTTCGAACGCGCCATTGCGATCATCCCGGACTCCGACGCTGCCACGACGGTGCTGGAACGGGCCGAACTGATGCACAACCTGGGCAACATGGCTGTCCAGCAGGGCGACGTGGACCGCGGGATGGAACTGTACCGGACGGCGCTGGAGCTGGAGGACCGAATCGGGAGCGCGCGTGGGAAAGCGGCCACCCTGCACCAGCTGGCGCTGGCCCACATGCAGCGGGGAGAGATGGACCTTGCGCTGGACCTGCTCCAGTCGTCGCTGCGGCAGCGGGAGGAGGCGGGAGAAGAGCGGGGGCGGGCGACGACGCTGCACGTGATGGGGGTCATCCACGCGCAGCAGGGCAACGTGAAGGAGGCGCTGGAGCACTACGCGGCGTCGCTGGAGCTGAAGGAGCGGACCGGGAACGCGCAGGGAAGGGCCGCGACGCTGCACGCGATGGCGGTGGTCCACACGGACCAGGGAGACGCGAGGCGCGCGCTGCAGCGGTACCGGGCGTCGCTGGCGCTGTGGAAAGAGACGGGCGAGGTGCACGGAGAGGCGGCGACCCTGCGCGCGATGGCGGCGGTCCACGAACAGCAGGGAGATGCGGACCAGGCGCTGGCTCTCTACCGGTCCTCGCTGCAGCTGGAGCGGGAGATCGGCAACATTCAGGGAGAAGCGGCGACGCTGCAGGCGATGGCGGTGGTGTACAGCCAGCAGGGCGACGTGGAGCGGGCGCTGGCGATGTGCCGTTCGGCGCTGGAGCTGGCGGAGCGGGCGAGCGACGTGCACGTGAAGGCGGCGACGCTGGGCCTGACCGGCAACCTGCTCTTCCGGCTGGGAAGCCGTGAAGAGGCGCGCGTGGCACTGGCCGGTTCAATCCGCGCATTCCAGATGGCCCGTGCATGGTCCGAGCTCTGTATCGTCCTGTTCAACCTCAGCCAGGTCGATCCGGCGCGCGCGGCCTCGCTCCTGGCCCAGGCGCTCTGGCTGGCCGCGCGAGTCCAGATGCCGCCCTCCGGCCTCCTCACCACGGCCACGGCCGTCTTCGGGGCGATCGGACCGGGTGCGGACGCGGCGCCCGTGGTCGCCGCCGGAACGCTCCTCCTGGTAGTCGAGCGGATCCGCACGCACCCGGACGCCGAGGCGCTCCAGCAGGAAGCGGGGAACCTGCTGGGCGACGCCGCCGAAGCGAGAGGTATCACGCCCGCGACCTTCCAGCCGTGGCTCGATCGCGAGCGCCTCCTGGAACCGGACCACGTCCTCCCGCGCATGCTCCACGCTCTGGAGAAGATGGTGCCCGAGGAGGATTGGCTGTTCGACCGGCAGCAGGTGGGGAGCGGCCCGACGGATTCACCGCAGACCTGAACCATGCCGATCCAGCCCAACCAGGAGTACGCGGCGCAGATCGCGCGAGACTGGAACACGAAGGACGCGGCATCGGGCTACGTGGGCTACGTGACGCGCTTTCGCGTGCGCGGCGACTTCCTTGCGCGCTATCCGCCGCAGACCGCGGGCGCCCGGATGCACCAGGAATACTGGATTCCCGCCGAAGAGATGGATGACTTCAACCGCGCCATCGTCGGACTCATCGAGGTGGTGGCGGAGTTCCGGGGAAAGGAGCCCGCGTGACGCCGGAGGGGATGGAGCGGGCGGCGCGCATCCTGGCGGGCGCGGAGCGCGTGGTGGTGAGCAGCGGGGCGGGGATGTCGAAGGAGAGCGGCATCCCCACCTTCCGCGACGCCATGGAAGGGCTCTGGGCGAGCTTCGATCCGCAGGAGCTGGCGACGGAGGCCGGCTTTCGCCGCGATCCCGCGCGCGTGTGGAGCTGGTACGCCTGGCGCCGCCAGAAGGTCTCCGAGGCGCGGCCCAACCCTGGCCACCTGGCGCTGGTCGACCTGCAGCGGCACGTCGGCAGGGTGGCCGTGGTCACGCAGAACGTGGACGGCCTGCACGCGGAGGCGGGATCGCCGGACGTGGTGGAGCTGCACGGCAGCATCCGCCGGGTGAAGTGCCTGGACCGCGGCCACCCGTACGACGGCCCGCGGCCGCCGTACGCGGAGGGCGAGCGGCAGGACCCGCCGCCGTGCCCCGCCTGCGGCTCGCCGCTGCGGCCGGACGTGGTCTGGTTCGGCGAGATGCTGCCGGCGGACGCGGTGGAGCGCGCCTGGTCGCTGGCGGAGCGCTGCGACGCCATGCTCCTGATCGGCACCAGCGGCACCGTGTGGCCCGCCGCGGAGCTGCCGCTGGTGGCGCGGCGGCACGGCGCCCGGATCGTCGAGGTAAACCCCACGCCATCGGAGCTGACCCACGCCGCGGACGTCTTTCTCGCCGGCCCGGCGGGCCAGGTGCTGCCCGCGCTGGTGGAGGCCGTCGCCCGGATCCGATGAGGCTCTGGTGTGACCGCACGCTGGCGCACCTCAAGCCCGCGGCGGCCATCCTGGCGCCCTGTTGACCGGCCCCACCGCAGACGTCGTCCAGCGCGCCATCGCTCGACGCCTGTCCTCCCCTCCTCCAGCGCGAGCCCAGCGCCCTGCGGATCGCGAGTCACGATCCGGCGCGCGGAACGTTAGCACCTCTGCTGCCGCGCGCTGCAGCGGCTGGCGACGCAGCCCGTCTGCCAGGCCCCGGGCGAGTGATCTCCCGTGGCCCGCGGCGGTCC
>DASTNU010000594.1:0-2046 GCA_035720605.1 Longimicrobium sp.
GGTGCGGCGCTGGCGGCCGGGGCGCCGGGCTCCCGCCGCTCCGCCGGCTCCGACCCGGGCGGAAGGCGGCGGCCCAGCTCGTCGACCAGGCGCTCCAGGCGCTCCAGCCGCGCCTCCAGCGAGGAGTCATCCAATCGGCTCATGCTCCCTGCGCGGTGCGTCGGACCGGATCGCCCCCTCCGCCTCCACCCACCGGCGCACGCCCTCCGGCATCGGCGGCGAGTCCAGCTGCCAGGGCGACGCGTCCACCAGCCGCTGCGGCGGCACGCGTCCCTCGGGGCCGATGAACGCCGCCTTCACCACCGCCCGCGCCGCCTCGTCGCCATCGCGCGTGAAGCGCTGCTCCAGGTAGAGCCAGCGGTCGTCCCAGCACAGCAGCCGCGTGTGCATGGCGAACCGCCGCCACAGCCCCAGCGGCCGCCGGAAGCGGATGGCGACGGAGCCCACCACCGGGTTCCAGCGCCGCCGCCGCAGCTCGCCGATGACGCCCATCCGCACCATCAGGTCCACGCGGCCCAGGTCCATCAGCGTCAGGTAGCGGCCGTTGTTCAGGTGGAAGTTGAGGTCCAGGTCCGTGGGCAGCACGCGGGCGTGGACGACCGACTCGTCCAGCGGCCCCAGCGGCGGCCGCCGGCGCGCGCGCAGCACGACGAGGATCAGGCGGAAGAGGAGGTTCATGCGCGCGGCGTGGAAGGGGGGGTGCGATGGAATATAGCCGCGCGGGTGAATGCGGGGCAGTTGGCTACTTGCGCATGTCCCCTGGATAGCGCGCCGGGTCGAAGACCGTCTTGCCATCCTTGTCCATGCACCACGGGTTGCTCACCCCGCGCCGCGCGGGAAGCTCCCCCTCGGCATCGCAGCGGATCGCCACGCGCACCTTGCGCCGGAGCTTGCGGTTGGCGATGCGCTTGTCCTGCTTCTCGGAATCTGCGGTGGTGATGCCCCGGATCGGGGTGTGGCGTCGAGACCGGCTCATCGGTTCCTCCGGATCAGCGGCCGCGGGCGGCGACCTCCCAGACGTCCACGACGTCTTCGCCGCGGATGCCGTAGAGGCGCTCGTGCAGGTTGACGGAGACGCAGACGTGGTTGGGGACGATGCGCACCCGCTCGCCGATGCGCGGACGCCAGTCGGTACGGGACAGGTCCAGCAGCCCGTGCTCTTCGAAAACGGACTTCACCACCACCTCCGGCCGGTCCAGCAACACGCCGTAGCCGGAGGTGTCGGCGCGGATCTCCTCCTTCGACAGCGCCTTGGAGCCGGCGTCCACCACCGCCTGCCCGGGCACCGCAGTGGAGACGACGGTGGCCAGCACGGAGTAGGCGTTCTCGTCCCACGCGCAGGCGCCGATCTCGGCGGTGGTGCGGTCGTTGAAGATGTTCGTTCCCGGCCGCACCTCGGTGAGCCCCGCGATCTCGTGCGAGCGCCAGAAGGTGGGTGTGGACCCGCCGCTGACCACCGCCGGCGCCAGCCCCGCCGCCTCCAGCACCTCCAGCACCCGCGCGATCCGCCCGTTCAGCGCGCCGATCGCCGCGTCCTGCCGCTCCGCGCGCTCGCGGATGTGGCCGGGATAGAACATCAGGCCGCCGTACTCGATTCCGTCCTGGTCCGCCGCGGCGCGGGCGAGCGCCACGGCGTCGCCGGCGGACTGCGCGCCGACGCGGCCCATCCCGGCGTCCACCTCCACCAGCACGCGGACGGCCCGCCCCGCCTCGCGCGCGGCCGCCGCCAGCCCTTGCAGCGCCTCCGCGGAGTCCAGGGCGACGGAGAGCCGCACGTGCCCGGGGAGCGCCATCAGCCGCGCCAGCTTCGCCGCGCCGACGGGCGGATAGGCGAGGAGCAGGTCGTCCACCGTCCCCGCCATCACCTCCGCTTCGCGCGGCGTGGCGACGGTGACGCCCACTGCGCCGGCGCGCACCTGCTCGGCCGCGAGGGCCGGGATCTTGTGCGTCTTGGCGTGCGGCCGCCACGCCAGCCCGTGCGCGCGGCAGTCCTCCGCCGCGCGGCGCAGGTTGGCGTGCATGCGGTCCACGTCCACCAGCGGGACG
>DASTNU010000595.1:0-6709 GCA_035720605.1 Longimicrobium sp.
GAAGGCGCCCAGTCGCTGGGCGGGCAGGCGTTCTGGTCGTTCGGCGGGCTGTTCCTGGTGGATTCGCCGGAGCAGCGGCGGATGGGGATCAGGGACTCGCGCGAGCTGGCGTTGCAGGACTGGATGGGCACCGCCGGCTTCGACCGCGACGAGGACGAATGGCCGCGGCGCTGGGCGGAGGCGTACCTCGACTTCGCCGCGGGGGAAAAGCGCGCATGGCTGTACGAGCGCGGCATCCGCTTCTTTCCCGTGGTGGGCTGGGCGGAGCGCGGGGGATGGCAGGCCACCGGCCACGGCAACTCCGTGCCGCGCTTCCACGTCACCTGGGGCACCGGCCCGGCGGTGGTGGAGCCCTTCATCCAGCGCGTCCGCGAGGCGGAGAAGACCGGCCGCGTCTCCCTCCGCTTCCGCCATCGCGTGGACGGGCTCTCCGTCACCGGCGGCGTGGTCGATGGCGTCCACGGCGCCGTCCTGGACCCCTGCGACGTGGTCCGCGGCAGGCCGTCCACGCGCAACGTAGTGGGCGAGTTCGCGCTGCGGGCACAGGCGGTGATCGTCACCTCCGGCGGCATCGGCGCCGACCACGAGATGGTGCGCCGCAACTGGCCCAGCCGCCTGGGCGACCCGCCCAAGCGGATGATCTGCGGCGTTCCCGCGCACGTGGACGGGCGGATGCTGGCCATCAGCCAGGCGGCGGGCGGCAACGTCATCAACCCGGACCGCATGTGGCACTACACGGAAGGGATCCACAACTGGGATCCCATCTGGCCCATGCACGGCATCCGCATCCTTCCCGGTCCCTCGTCACTCTGGTTCGACGCGCGTGGCCGGCGGCTCCCTCCGCCGCTCTTTCCCGGCTTCGACACGCTGGCCACGCTGGAGCACATCGCGAAGAGCGGGTACGACCACACCTGGTTCGTCCTGACGCAGAAGATCATCGAAAAGGAGTTCGCCCTTTCCGGGAGCGAGCAGAACCCCGACCTGACCGGAAAGAGCGTGCGGAAGGTGCTGAGCCGCGTCCTTCCCGGCGCGCCGCCGCCGGTGGAGGCCTTCAAGCAGAAGGGCGAGGACTTCGTCGTCGCGCCCACGCTGGCGGAGCTGGTGCGCGGGATGAACGCCATCACCGGCGAGCCGCTGCTCGACCTCGCCGAGCTGGAGGCGCAGATCGTGGCCCGCGACCGGCAGATGGACAACGAGTTCTGCAAGGACGCGCAGGTCGTCGCCCTGCACGGCGCCCGCAGCTACCGCGGCGACAGGCTGATCCGCGTGGCGAAGCCGCACCGCATCCTGGACCCCGCCGCCGGCCCGCTCATCGCCGTCCGCCTGTCGATCCTGACGCGCAAGACGCTGGGGGGCCTGCAGACGGACCTCTCCGCCCGCGTCCTCCGCGCGGACGGCGAGCCGCTTCCCGGCCTCTACGCCGCGGGCGAGGTGGCGGGCTTCGGCGGGGGCGGGATGCACGGCTACCGCGCGCTGGAGGGCACCTTCCTGGGCGGCTGCATCTTCTCCGGCCGCACCGCCGGCCGCGCGGCCGCCGCGGCGGTGGGGTGAAACCCCGGGCCCCGCGACCCGCAAGCCAACCCCGCGCCCCTGAGCGGCTGAAGCCGCCGCAACGACGGCGGAAAGCCCCGCAAACTGCGCGGGGCTTCAACTGCAGAAATCGCAACGGTTTGCCATCCTGAGGGAGGCGCCGCGCGACCCCGCCCACAAGCGCCCCCCGTGTCGCCGACCGAAGGATCTACTCGCCCGTACCGGTAGCAGGCCCCGCGCGATGAAGGCTCCCTCGCGCCCGCCGCGCCATCGCCTGGCTGGGGAAATCGCGGCGCGGGGACCATCTCAACAGACGCGGTGCGGCGCGGCATCGCCGTCGCGTGGGGCTCGCCTGCCTCAAGTGCCCTGCGGATGCCCCGATCCAGGGGTCTGACCGCCGCGTCTGTTCACCGTGTAAGCACTTGAAATGAAGTCACTTGCGCATCGATGCGGTGGTGCGGCGACGTGGGAACCCGATTTGCTGCATGTTTCCCCGTCTCCCGAGCCCGGCACCGTTCCGGCGGGACCTCCTTCCGCCCCGTGGAACGGCCTCCGGCCGGCTCCGCCCCGCGCTTCGTTCCACCCCCGTTTTCCCCACCCTGCAGGAGTATCTCCATGAGCGAGACCGTTCCCCCCGCAGTCACTTCGCCAATCCGCGGCGTCCCCATCTTCACCGACGAGGAAGCGCGCAAGGCACAGCTCGAGGAGGAAGAGCGCGCGGTGCGCAAGGCGCAGCGCGAGCACGCAGACGCCGTGCTGAAGCGAAGCAAGGAAGAGAATACGCGGTCCGCGGCCGGCGACGGCCGGACCCGGCAGGGCTCGCTGCTGGTGATGGCGCGCATCCGCAAGGGGCACTACCAGGCGCTGCAAGACCTGCTGGCGGACATCAAGAATCCTCCCGGGAAGGGTCCGGAGCGGCCGGACCTGGAGCTCAACCCGGTGATCCCCTTCCTCAAGCTCCGCACGGTGCACTTCGCACGCATCCTCCTCCACCCGGAATCGCCCTCGTCGGAGGCGCCAATCCCTCCGGGCAAGGAGAAAGCGGATCGGCCCACCATCCCCGCCAAGCTGCTCTTCGCCACCGACTTCGACGGGCCGCTCAAGGCGCACCTGAACGAGCTGCTGCGCGAGTGCGGGCCCGGTCTGGACACGCTGTTCGGGCACTGCGAAGGGTGGCCGGGGCACAAGAGGCGCTGGGCCGCGCGCCGCTTCCTCCGGCGGAACAGCGAGCGTACCAACACCTTTTACACCAGCACGCAACGCCGCACCGTGGAGCAGATCCGCCGCGAGGACAACCTGCGGCGGCGCATCGACGCGTTCCTGGACCAGGAGATCAGCCACCGGAGCCTTCCGGCCGACCCGGTGCAGGCCCGCGACCACATCCGCAAGTTCGTCTCCGGTCAGGATGACCTGGCCTGGACCAAGGTGGAGCCCGGCCCCTTCCCCACGCCACCGATCCCCAAGCCCATCCGCGACGACCTGCTCGGAACCGCCAAACGCGCCGGGATAGCGCTGGCGGTGCTGCTGATCGGCGCCCTGGGCCTTCTCCTTTATTTCGGATGGGCGCAGAGGTTCGGAGTGGTGCTGGGGACCGTGGCGGCGCTCGTAGGGGCGGTGGGGATCGTGGTGGCGGTCGTACTGGCGCTGGTGAGGGCCTTCCGCCGGGCGTGGAACAACCTGCTCGAGCTGGAGAAGAGCGACCCGGAGATCGTGCGCGAGAACGTAAAGAAGCACACCGCCGACCTGGTGGAGTCGGAAGACAGGATCGTCCAGAACGAGATGAGCAGCGTGATCTACATCAAGGAGCCGCTCCGGTTCAGGGGGTTTGTGCTCCGGCTGGTGCTGGCGTTCATCAACTTCTCCGCCCGCTACATCAGCGTGGAGGGACGGCTGGCGGGGATCCCGTCCATCCACTTCGCCCGCTGGGTGATCGTGGACGGCGGGCGGCGGCTGGTGTTCTTCAGCAATTACGACGGCAGCTGGGAAAGCTACCTGGGCGACTTCGTGGACAAGTCCCCGGGCGGAATGACGGCGGTGTGGAGCAACTGCGTGGGCTTTCCCAGGACGGTAGGGCTCCTGGGCGAGGGCGCCAAGCACGAGCAGCTGTTCAAGGCGTACGTGCGCGACAGCCAGATCCCCACCCAGGTGTGGTACAGCGCGTACCGGTGGCTGTCGGTTTCCAACATCAACGACAACAGCAAGATCCGCCTGGGGCTGTACGGGGAGATGGACCGCGCGCAGGCGGAGGAATGGCTGCGCCGCTTCGGCGGCACCGAGAAGTCCGCCGTCTCGCCAGAGCAGCAGCCGGCGGCCGCGCCCGCGGCATCCGCGATCGAAGTGGAGGACGTGCAGGGGCTGGTGGCTCGCAGCTACACGCCGCTCAAGCACGCGTGCTACGTCCCCGTGCGCTTCGGTGACGACGTTGCAGGGAGCCGGGCGTGGGTGGACGAGGTGCGCGTGAAGATTACGCCGGCCTCCCTGGACACGGAGGCCGTCGCGGCGCAAGGCTGGGCGTTCAACCTGGCGTTCACCGCCGACGGCCTGAGCGCGCTCAGGCTGTCACCGGTCGCGCTCAAGACTTTCTCGCGCGAGTTCAGCGAGGGGATGGCGACCGAGCACCGCCAGCGCATCCTGGGCGACTCCGGCGATGCCTGCCCCGACCGCTGGCAATGGGGAGCAGAGAAGAACTCCGTGCACGCCATGCTCTTTCTCTATGCCGCGACGCCGGAACTGCTGGCGCAGATGGTCACCCGGGAGCGGGACCGCGGCGTCCACCTTGGCGTGACGGTGGACGAACCGCTGACCAGCATCATGCTGCCGAACGACAAGGAGCACTTCGGCTTCCACGACGGCATCGCGCAGCCGCGCATTGCCGGCCTCAAGCAGGCCGGCGGCAGCGGGCCGGCGATTCCCGCGGGCGAGGTGGTGCTCGGGTACGACAATGCGTACAGCCGCACGCCCGCGTCGCCGTGGGTAACGGCGGACGCGCTCTCGTCCAGCCTGCTCGCGGAGGCGAAGAAGGATCCGTTCAACCCCAACGCGCCGGCCGATCGCCGCGACCTGGGGAGGAACGGCACGTACGTGGTGTTCCGCACCCTGGAGCAGAACGTGAAGGAGTTCTGGCGCTTCGTGGACGAGCGGGCCGGCAGAGACCCGCACGAGCGCAAGCGGCTGGCGGCCAAGATCGTGGGACGCTGGCCCAACGGCGCGTCGCTGGTGGAGCACCCGGACGTGGAGCCGCCGACGTTCGATCGCGACACGGGGAACGACTTCCTGTACGCCGCAAACGGCGACCAGCACGGCGCCAGGTGCCCGCTGGGCGCGCACGTCCGCCGCACCAACCCGCGCGACGGGATGATCCCCCACCCCGCGGAGTCGCTGAAGGTGGCGGACCGGCACCGCCTGCTGCGCCGCGGGCGAGCGTACGGACCGCCCCTGGCGGAGTCGTTCGACCCCGCCGACGTCCTGGCCACGCCGGACGACCGGCAGGCGCGCGGGCTGCACTTCATCTGCTTCAACACGGACATCGGGCGGCAGTTCGAGTTCGTGCAGAACACCTGGGTGAACGGAGGAAAGTTCGAGGGACTGTACGCGGACCCCGACCCGTTGATCGCGCCGCACGTGGACCCCGCGAAGGCGGTGCACCCGGAGGAGGTCAGCAACTTCACCATCCAGGGCTGCCCCGTGCGGGAGCGTGTCAGGGAGCTGCCGCGCTTCGTGACCATGCGCGGCGGCGCGTACCTCTTCATGCCCGGCCTGAAGGCGCTGGAGTATCTGGCGAAGATGTAGCGGCGGGTGTAAATCGGTAGATGGCGAGCGAGAGCCCCGGCGGGACAGAACCTCCGGGGCTCTCGCTCATCCCGCTCCCGGGCTCCACGGAACCCTTTTTCGCCCGCCGTCCCATGCTCTACATGGTGCTGGAGGACTTTCGCGGCGACCCGGCCGCCGTCTACCGCCGCTTTCGCGACCGCGGCCGCCTGGCGCCGGAGGGGCTGCACTACGTCAGCAGCTGGGTCGCGGATGACGTGCAGCGCTGCTGGCAGGTGATGGAGTGCGACGACCGCCGCCTGCTGGACGAGTGGATGGCGGCGTGGCAGGATCTCGTCCACTTCGAGGTGATCCCCGTCGTCACCTCCGCGGAGGCCGCCGCCACGATCGCGTCCCGTTTGTGAGGCACGGGTTGTGAATCCCCCGACATCCGGTCGAGCGGAGCACGCGGCTGCCGGACGGCGCCAGGGGTGTTGCCGGCTCGCGACGGCGATTGTCTTCCTCGAGGATGTTGCCAAACCTCGCGCCGGCGATTGTCTTCCTGGGAGGGTGTTGCCAAACCTCGCGCCGGCGATTGTCTTCCTGAGGGAGGCGCCGCGTATAACTTCAGCCTGCTCAGTACTTTGGCGCCGACCGAAGGATCTTGCCGGCAGACCGCGGAGGCTGAGTTTCTGCTGCCGAGCCCGCCCCTCGCCGGCGGAGAGAAGATCCTTCGGTCGCGCGCAAGCGGTTGTATTACTTCAGGTTACGTGTTGGCGCTCCCTCAGGAAGACAACGCTGTTTCGCAGGTCTGGGTTTAGCACCATCCTCTGAGGGAGGCGTCGCCCCGAACTCGCTGCTACGAAAGCAGCCTGGCGCCGACCGAAGGATCTTGCCGGCAGAACCGCGGGGGCTGAGTTTCTGCTGCCGAGCCTGCCCCTCGCCGGCGGAGAGAAGATCCTTCGGTCGCGCGCAAGCGGTTGCATTACTTCAGGTTATTTGCGTGCGCTCCCTCAGGAAGACAGGACGCTTCAATGAGAGAGCCGATGCTGGATCGCGCTGAATCCAATCCTATCCCGATCCCGAGCCAAGCCGTGAGCCAGAGCCGCCCGACCACCATGGTCTGCATGTCGAGCTTCCTCAAGGGCGAGGAGTTCATCCGCGAGTGCAAACGGCTGGGATGCCGGGTGCTGCTGATCACCGTCGAGAAGCTGCGCGACGCCGCCTGGCCGCGCGACCACGTGGACGAGATGCTGTACATGCCGGACCTGTACCGGCGCGAGGACGTGTTCAACGGGGTGAGCTGGCTGGCGCGCACGGAGCACATCGACCGCATCGTGCCGCTGGACGAGTTCGACCTGGAGATGGCGTCGGCGCTGCGCGAGCACCTGCGCATCCCGGGGCTGGGCGAGACCACCGTCCGCCACTACCG
>DASTNU010000596.1:0-8951 GCA_035720605.1 Longimicrobium sp.
TACTGGGCTCGTACGCGCTGATGTACGGGCAGCTCTTCTTCCCCACCCCCGGCGGCGCCGGCGCGGTGGAGCTGATGGCATCCGCCGGCACCGCGGGCGAGCTGGGCGGCACCGCGGGGCCGGTGTTCCTGGCGTGGCGCGCCGTCACCACCGGCATCCCCATCGTCGCCGGCCTTGCCGTGGCCGTGCACCGCTACGGCGGCGCCGCCGTCCGCAACGCCCTCCGCGGCCAGCGGCCAGCCGACGTGCCGGCAACCGAGGCTGTCGAGATCGCGTGAAGACTGCCTTGCGGAGGACGCCCGGGATAACGCCGGCCTACACCGGGTCGGCGTGGTCCACGCTCAGCCAGATCGCCCGCGCCGTCGGGATGTCCGCCTCGTCGTCGGCGTAGACGTCGAGGTTCGCATATCCTCCCGCGCGGCACACTGTCCCGTGGAAGACCTGCACCAGCCGTCTTTCGCCATCCACGGTTGCCACTTCGCGGCTCCGGTAGCTCAGGCGGGCAAGGCGGCCGCCCCGCAGTTCCTCCAGCGCGAACGCCTCCGCCGGAACGATCTTCTTCACGTGGTCCAGCTTGTCGTCAGGATCGGGCAGATGGTCCGTCGACAGGACACCTGTCCAGACGGTCAGTCCCGGGCGCCAGAACACCAGGCGTTCGTCCTCTTCACGCCGGCTGAACCACAGGGGAAGGTGAACGGACCATCCTTCCGGGAGCGGCTGGCTGCCGCGGACCGCGGGAAACGCGGGGTTCAGCCCGTCCGCGGCGGCGGCGGGCGGATACAGCTCGTTTTCTTCGGGCGGCACATCCGCGACAAAGCGCCCGGTCCCCTCCTCCCGATAGAAGGCGGAGCCGACGGGGGCGTCCAGGAACGGGACGATGTCCGGATCGTGGTTCGCCACGGTGTTCACGTCGTACAGCTGGTGGTTCTCCGGGGAATCCAGGTACTCCTGAGACTCGAACCCGGAGGAGAACCACCACCCGCTGTCGTCCGGATTGAACGGCTCCTTGCGAACCATCCATCCCACCCGCCGTCCATCCACCATCACCTGGTTGCTGGCGATGCACGCACCGCGTCCGGGCGCGAGCGGCCGCATTCCCCTGTCGGGACGATGAGAGTTCACTGGTTCTCGCGGGTGGGAGGCATTGTCGACGGCGGCATGCACTCGCGAAAGGTGCCCGTGATTCCGGCGTCGCGAAAGGGCGGCGCGCGCCGGCGCTGAAGGGCCGGCTTTGTGCAGTCGCTCCCGCGCATCCACCAGACGCGCGACGTGCGCGTCTTCGTCGACCGGATGGCCGGCCACATCAACCAGACCGGGGTGTAGCCGTGGAAGCCAGGCGCCGCCCGCGGGCTGAGCACGTGGTGCTGATCTCCATCGACGGCCTGCGTCCCGAATACTACCTGGATCCCACGTGGCCCGCGCCGGCGATGCGCCAGCTGTACCTGCGCGGCGCGCACGCGGCGGCGGTGCGCACCATCTTTCCCTCGCTCACCTACCCCGCGCACACCACGCTGGCCACCGGCGCCCTCCCCGCGCGCCACGGCGTGCATCACGACCGCGAGACGGCGGCGGTGGAGCGCCCGCGCTGGCTGCGCGACGAGTCGCTGGTGCGCGTCCCCGCGCTGTGGGACGCGGTGCGGGCGGCGGGGGGCACCACGGCCTCACTCTACTGGCCGATGACGGCGGGCGGGCCCATCGACTGGTGCATTCCCGAGATCTGGGCGGACGAGCGCACGCTGGACGAGATCCGCGCGGCCGCCACGCCCCCCGGGCTGCTGGACGAGCTGGAGCGCGAGGCCACCGGGCGGCTGACGGAGGAGAACTTCGGCAACCGGCTGCTGGCGCACGACCCGCGGGTGGCGGCGATGGCGGCGTACCTGTTCGAGCGCTACCGCCCCACGCTGCTGCTGGCGCACACGCAGGCCACGGTGCAGGTGCCGCAGGAGCCCGACTGGCGCAACCCGCGGCGGGCGCGCGCCGTGGCCGCCAGCGACCTGGTGGTGAGCCTGGTGCTGGAGGTGATCGAGCGGACGAAGGCGTGGGACCGCACCGCCGTCATCGTCTGCGGCGACCACGGGATGATGGAGATTCACACCCAGCTGCGCCCGAACGTGTGGCTGGCGGAGGCGGGGCTGCGCGACGAGCGCATCGAGGGGCAGCCGTGGTGCGCCACCTTTCACGCGCTGGGCGGCTCCGCCTTCCTGGACGTGGGCGAGCCGGCGGACGAGAACACGGCCGCCGTTCGCCGCGTGCTCGACGCGCTTCCCCGCGGCGTGCGCGAGACCTTCCGCATCGTGGAGCGCGACGAGCTGGAGCGGCTGGGGAGCGATCCGGATGCGCCGCTGGCGCTGGCCGCGGCGCCGGGGTTCGGCATCGACGACCGCGGCGAGGGGCCCGCGCTGCGGCCCAACCCGGGGATGACGCACGGCCACCATCCCGACGAGCCGGCGATGAACACCGGCCTGGTGGCCGCCGGCGCCGGCATCCGCGCGGGCGCGATGGCCCCCGTCCTCCCGCTCACCTGCGTCGCCCCGCTGGTGGCGGAGCTGCTGGGGCTGGACTTCGATGCGCCGGACGGCGCGCTGTATCCGGGCCTGCTGCAGGACTGAGAGCCGGGGACCAGGGTGAGCCGAGCCGTCCGCTCACCCCCGTCACCCCGTCACACCGTGTCACCCCGTCACCGTGTCACCCCGTCACCGTGTCACCCCGTCGCCGTGTCACCCCGTCACCCCGTCACTCCTGCGGGCGTCCGTTCGGCTCGGAGATGCGCTCGATGGTGTTGCGCACCTCGTGGTCGTTGAAGTCGCGCTCGTCGCGCGCCAGGTCCGCCTGGGCGACCATCCCCACGCAGCAGTTGCTTTCGTCCACCACCGGCACCCGCCGCACCTGCCGGTCCGCCATGATCCGCTCCACCTCCCGCACGTCCGCCTCGGGGCTGCAGCACGCCGGGTTCGCGGTCATCACGTCGCGCACCCGCGTGTCGGGACCCAGCCCGTCCGCGAGGGCGCGGATGGCGATGTCACGGTCCGTCACCACGCCCACCATGCGCCGGCTGTCCGCATCCTCCACCACCGGCAGGCAGCCGCAGTCCGCCGCCTTCATCCCCCGCGCCGCCTCCTGCACGGTGTCGTCGGGGGTGCAGCAGGTGGGGTTGCTGGTCATGATGTCCCGTACTTGCATGCTGTCCTCCTGCGCTCGGGTCCACGTCCTCCCCAACAAGGGGATGGGAAAATCGTCGCAGGTTGTCTGCCACCGCGTCCGAGGGGGCTGGACTTCCGCGCGGGGGGCGCGAACTCTATCCCCGGTGCGGGATCGATCGGGCGCTGCAGCGGGAAAGGAGGGGCCCATGCCAGCCGCAGAACGGGTCCTCGTCGTCGGCGCGACGCAGGGGACGGGGAGCTGCGTGGTGCAGCGCCTGCTGCGCGATGGATACACGGTGCGCGTCCTGGCGCGGAACGAGGGGAAGGCGAACGCCCGGTTCGGCGATACCGTCGAGATCGTGCAGGGCGACATCACGCGCCCCGACACGCTGCCGGCGGCGATGAAAGGGATGGATCACCTGATCCTGACGGTCGGCGTCACCAGGCGCCCCGCCGCCGAGTCGCTGGTGAAGGCGACGGAGTACGACGGCACCCTGAACGTGCTGGCCGCCGCGCGGCAGGCGGGACTGCCGGGCCGCTTCATGTACATGGGCGCCATCGGCACCACACGCTGGTCTCCCAGCTCATTCGCGCTGAACCTGATCAAGGGAAACACGCTGCGCTGGCGCGGGCGCGCCGAGGAGGAGATCCGCCGGAGCGGGCTGGCCTACACCATCGTGCACGCCGGCGTGCTGAGGAGCGCGCCCGCCGGCATCCACCCCGTGCACGTCGGGCAGGAGCCATACCGGATGTCGCTGCTGCGCCGCATCGGCCGCGAGGACGCCGCGGAGGTCTTCGTCCAGGCGCTCCCCCGCCCGCGGACGCGCAACACCACCTTCGACGCCGTGTGGGGAAGCGGCACAGGCCCCACGGACTGGGATGCCGAGTTCGCCGCCCTGGTCCGCGACTGACAAGAGAAAATTCCTCACGCAGAGTCAGCAGGGTTTGGCCTGTGCAAGGGACAACTCTGCTGACTCTGCTGACTCTGCGTGAGGCTATATCTCTTGATGATCAGACGTGCTCGCGAAGCGCTCCCGTTCGCGATCAGCGTGCCCGCAGCCACGCCTCGTACGCGGGGTCGGGGCGCTGGATGCCGCGGTAGGGGTGGAAGAGATAGCTGTCGCTGAAGGTCTCGCCGGTGAAGTAGATGCGGGCGAGCTTCGCCGGGTCCATCGCCATCTCGCCGCCGCGCAGCTCGCGGCCGTCGTTCTCGTCGTCCCAGCGCCAGGGCATGGCGGCGCGGTTGTCCAGCCCCTCGCTGCCCGCCATCACGCCGAGCTCCGCAAAGGTGCGCGGATCATTGCGCCGCGCCCACACCCCGCCGGGTGCAAAGAAGCTGACCAGCCGGTACGCGACATTGCGGTCGTTCGGGCCGTCGGGTTCTCCGGATTCCGTCAGCGACGGATAGTAGACCACGCCGTCGCCGCCGCGGATGCCGAGGTACGGCCACGCCTTCATCCCGTGCCCCTTCGCTTCCTGCGCGGTGACGTGGCGCATCACGCCATCGTGCAGGCGGCAGGAGATCTCGCCGTCGACGTCCTCGCTTCCGCTGCGCAGCGGGGACGCGGGGAGCGCGCACCGGGCGCCGCCCTGGGGTGTGTACGAGAAGAAGTCCCTGTGGAAGATGGTGATGATGCCCTGCAGCCGCCCGTATTCCCGCGGGCCGAAGGCGGCGGGGCGGCGAACGATCACCAGCTGCCCCTCGAAGTCGTTCTCGTGCTTGTCGACCAGGCCGCACCCGGGCCAGTCGCACCAGTCGCGCGGGTGGAAGAACGCGTAGACGAGGTACCAGTGCGTGTCGGTGGAAACGACGGACCAGTACGCGACGGCCCGCGCCGGGTGTGACGGCAGGTTTTCCCAGTTGTTGCGGCTGATCCAGTCGCCGTCGTAGTCGATGGCGGTGACGAAGTCGGACCTGCCGCCCAGTGCGTCCGCGCCCGTCCGGTCCACGTCCTGGTAGTGGATCGGCGCCCAGCGCAGGGCCAGCTGCTCGTGGAACCGCTCCAGCGTGATCGCGGGCTGAGCCGCGAGCGTGCCCGCTGGGGCTCTTGTCAGCCCCCGACTCGCAGCGACGATCGTTGTCTTCCTGAGACCGTGTTCAAGATTCAGCTCAACCGCTTGATTTCCTGAGGGAGGCGCCGCACCGAATCCTCTGCTGCGCAAGCACTCTGGCGCCGACCGAAGGATCTGGCCGGCAGAACGAAGGGGCTGGATCACGACTCGGGATCTGGCCTCGTCGTGTCCGGGAGTAGATCCTTCGGTCGCGCGCAACCGGTTGTGCATCTTCGGCTTCGCCGTGTGCGCTCCCTCAGGAAGACAAGCGCTTTCGTCAGCAACTCGGAAACGTACCGCGGGCCGGCCCTGGCACGCCGATCCAGCCTCCGGGTTCGGCCGGCAAGATCCTTCGGTCGGCGCCAGGGTGTGGTGCAGACTGACGGTTTCGCGCGGCGCCTCCCTCAGGAAGTCAACCAGCGAGGGGTTTGGGAACCTCCTCGCGGGTGCCTGAGCCGGTGCAGCGTGCGGCAACAGAACCACGCCGGCGGCAGCGACGGCGATGAGGGTCCGCCGGGCCCGTCGCGGCACCACGCCAGCGACCTACAGCAGCTCGACCGCATCGCCCACGGCGACGCGGGTCGAATTCACCGCGGATGCGTAGGCGCCGAGGTTCTGGTCCGCCTCGCGCACGATGGTGCGCAGGACCGTCGGGTCCTTCGGCAGGCCGTCCTGCGCGTGGGTGGTCATCCCGCACCGCACCGTGGGCCCCGCGCACCGCACCTTCAGTCCGCCGACGCGGATCTCGCGTCCGCCCCACTCCGCCTCGGCCAGCCCCTGGACGCCGCCGTTCGTCTCGACGAGGAAGTTCGGGCGAAAGCGGCGCACGTCCCACGCGGCGGCCGGGTTCAGGCGCGCCATGGCGGCGAGCGACGCGGTGGTGAGCAGGTGGAGGGGGTAGGCGTCGAAGTACGTGCCCGGCGGCGAGGTGAACTCGAACACCTCCGGGGGGATGCCGGAAAGGTCGGGGAAGGGCTCGTCCGGCTGGCGGCTCATCATCTCCCGCGCGATGCCGCCCAGCCCCGCCATGCGGACGAGCCGGCCCAGGTACGGCCGGAGCGCCGGGACGCGGCTCAGCCTGCCGATTACCGGCGCCATGGGATGGCCGCGGCGGTAGTGCGCCCGGTCCGCCGCCGGCCGCAGGGGGCAGAGGGCGACCTCGCGCCCCAGCAGCGCCGACAGCCGGGCGTCCACGTCCGGCGCGTCGCTGGCGGTGCGGGTGCCGTCCGGCAGCGTGATGTCCACGTGCGGCGTTCGGCCGTCCGCCGGCGGCTCGCGGTAGGCGGCGGAGCACTGCATCAGCGCCGGCAGGTACTTGGCGCCGCGGATCTCGCCGGCCTCCCTGTCGCGCAGCGCCCAGCCGCGGTCGCCGGGAAGCCCGCCCGGCGTGACGTCGCAGGCGTCGAGCCTTTCCCCCGCCATCGACTTGACCGGGTAGCGCCAGATCTCGCGCACCGTTCCGACGAGCATGCACCTCCTCCGCGGGGTGGATCACAGAGCCGCTGGACGATTTCAAAGCTCGTGAGGGCAGGGCCGGGGCGCCAGAGCGGCCGCGGGCATCCGCCGCGCCCGGATGCTACAGGCGCAGGTGCCTGATCTCTCCAGCGCCACGCCGGTGCTCCGGATCGTATACACAGCCCTCCGGGTCGAGGAACGCGATGAACCTGTTTCGGCCAGTCCGTTTGTAGAGATCGTCCCCTTCTTCCGCGTACTGGAACGGGGGAAATTCTTTCTGCACTTCCTGGAGCGCATCAACCTCTGCGCGTCGCGCAACCAGGTCCAGCAGCGCCCGGGCGCTTTCCGCGGTGATGAAAACCGGGTTCAGGGGAGAGCCGTACGACCAGCCGTGAAAGCCATTGTGGATAAAGAAGCGGCGATCGGGGTGCTCATGGATCATCCGTTCGATCTGCGCATCTGTGATCATGCGCGCCTCTTCAGCGCTGGCGGTGGATCAAGGATGGCAGCCGCCCGGCGCGACGCGGCAGGAGTCGAGCTTCTCCCCCGCGGTCGACTGACCGGGTAGCGCCAGATCTCGCGCACCGTTCCGACGAGCATGCACGTCCCTCTGCGGGTTCTGCCGGTCCGGGAAAGCCGCCGGCGGCTGCGGGCGCGCTAGAACCGAACGCCGACGGAGGCCGCGGGGGTGAGGACCACGCCGCCCGCGTCCATCGGCTCCACGCCCGGGTAGCCGCCGGTGTCCTGCGTGGGATAGTAGCGGGCGCGAACCCCGAAATCCACGAACCAGCGCCGGTTCTGCGGCAGCGACACCCCCGCCTCCGCTGCCACGCCGAACGCGGTGCTGGTGTGGCTCTCCTCCGGCTCGCACTGGCACAGGCCGCCCACCCACGTCCACCGCACCTGGCGCACCGCGGGGCCGGCACCGATCCGGATCAACCGTCCGAAGGACGCCAGCAGCGCCGCCTCGGTGCTGGTGAAGGTGGTGCTCACCGCGCTGCTCCCCTCCGTGCGGCGGATGGTGCCGCCGTAGAACCCCTCCAGCGTGTGCTGCACGTCGGCCGCCACGGAGAGCGCGGGGCGCACCGCGTAGCGGGCCGTCAGGTGCAGCGACGGGGGGTTGGGGATGCCCCTGTCCGCCCAGCGGCTGCCCCGCGGCACGCCGCTGATGAACCCCGCCTCCTCGGCCGCGGACTCGGTGCCGCGGGCGAGCCCCACCAGGGTAAAGCCGGCGCCGGCGCTCACCGAGAGCCGCGGGCCGCCCTCCAGGGGCCGCGTGTAGGTGGCGACCACGATCGCCGCGCGAAAGCCCCGTCCCGGCGCGCCGCGGTACATGTCGCGGATGAAGTCGGGGCTGCGCACCCGCAGGCTCCCCACGCCCTGCCGCTGCATTCCGCGCAGCACGCGCACGTCGCCCATCATGCGTCCGTCTACGAACACCAGCACCTGCGCATCCGCCGGCGCGCCCGCGGAGTCCAGGGCCAGGTGCAGCCAGTCCGGCCGCAGCCGCTGGACCGCCTGGTACAGGTCCGGCGCGCCGGACGCTTCCAGTTCCGTGCGCGAGATCGCCTCCCCGCGCGGAGCGGGGCCGGAGGGGGAGGCGCCGGGGATGCACGCGCCCAGCGAGGCCGCGCCAAGGACGGCCGCGGCGATGCGGATGGACTTCAGCATGATGCGTGATGCGTGGGTGGAAAGATGGGTCGGATGCGCCTGCTCGCCCGCCGCGCGGCGGGCCCGGGGACGGAATCTGATGATGAGAAACGGCAGCGCAAAAATAGCATCCCGCCCGCGCACCGGGCAAACATCCGGTTCCCGGCGGATCAGAGCCGCAGCCGCAGCGCCAGCTCGCCGCCGCTCCCGCGGGCCGCCAGTCCGGCGTACAGCGGCACCCTCTGCCAGCGCTCCTCGCCGATCAGGGCGCCGATGAGCACCCCCGCGGCGGCTCCCGCGCCCGTGAACCAGAGCCGCGTGTCGGGAGAAGCGCGAACAGACTTGCGCATGGGACGGGAATCGGTCTTCTTGGTAAATGTTGGGGAGCGTTGGCGGTAAATAAACAAGGCGAGGAGGGTTCGATGCCTCAATGTGAAGTCTGCAGGGAATTCCTGGCCGACGATCGCAAAGTGCTCGGCCAACACCTGTGGGAGCAGCACCACATCACACCCGATGATTACCGCATTCGTTATCTGGGGTTGTCTCCCGAATGCAAGCGTCCCGGATGTAGCAATCCAGTGCCACGCGATACGAACGGCGAATGGTTCAAGTGCTGCTCCCCTTATTGCGCTCTCGAAATGGGGGAAGACATCC
>DASTNU010000597.1:0-3008 GCA_035720605.1 Longimicrobium sp.
CCGACGGCGCAGGACTTCCACGCGGCGTTCGGCCTGGGGCACGACGAGCGGAGCATCGGCACGGTGGACGCGGACGGCGTGGCGCTGGCCGCCGCGCAGGCGCTCACCGTCCGGACCGACGACCTGCGGGAGACGGTGACCTCGCTGCAGGGCCAGAACGCGGAGCTGCGTGACCGGGTGACGACGCTGGAAGGGCAGAACGCCGCGCTGGAGGCCCGGCTGCGCCGCGTGGAGGAGATGCTGGCGGCCCAGGCGGCGCCCCCGCAGCGCTGACCCGGCGCCTCGCGGGGACCGGCGGACGCGGCGTTCCGATCGACATCCGGCGTGGGCGGACACCCGCCCGCCCACGCCTCAAAACCACTCAGCAAGAGAGCATGAGCATGCGGCGCATTACCTTCGCGGCTTCGCTGGCGGCGGTTGCGGCGGTCACCGCGATCCCGGCGGCCGCGCAGACGACGGACAGCCTGCTGCACGTCTCCGCCAGCTCCACCCTGCGCTTCCGCGTGAACAACGACGGCGGGATGGCCGCCGTGGGCACCTGGGACGGGAACGAGTCCTCCGTGGGCGCGGGCGGCGTGCCGGTAACGGGCTCCGGCTCGCGAGTGATGTGGTACGGGGGCAAGGCCGCCTTCCGCGCCGGCAACGTGGGCAGCTTCGGCAGCACGTACTGGGACCTGGCCAGCCTGGGCTTCGGCTCCGCGGCCTTTGGCCAGAACACGCGCGCCAGCGGCAACTACTCGTTCGCGGCCAACCTGGCGACCACCGCCAGCGGCGACGAGTCGGTGGCGCTGGGGAACAACGGCACCGCCAGTGCGGACCGCGCCTTCGCCTTCAACGGCACGGCGTCGGCCGTCGGCGCCGTGGCCATCGGCAGCGGTGCGCAGGCCACCAGCGACGACGCGCTGGCCATGGGGCCCAGCTCCATCGCCGGCGGCCTGGCCTCCATCGTCCTGGGCCCCAGCATCGCCAACGGCTCGTTCGGCGTGGCGATCGGGCTGCAGAACAGCGCCAGCGGCAACTTCTCCGTCGCCATCGGCAAGAACGCGCGCACGGCCAACCGGCAGGGCTCCATCGTGCTGGGCGACGGCTGCGCCGGCTTCTCGTCGGACTCGGTGTATCCGACGGCCAACAACCAGGTCGTCATGCGCGGCTGCGGCGGCGTGAAGGTCTTCACGAACCAGACGCTGACCTCCGGGGTGGAGCTGGCGGCCGGCGGCAGCAGTTGGAGCGCGGTTTCTGATCGGGCCCGCAAGGAGAACTTCCTGTCGATCGACGGGGAAGACGTGCTGTCGCGGCTGCGCGGTGTGCCGGTGACGAGCTGGAACTACCTGAGCCAGGACCGGTCGATCCGCCACATGGGCCCGATGGCGCAGGACTTCTACGCGGCGTTCGGGCTGGGCGAGAGCGAGCTGCTGATCAACAGCCTCGACATTGACGGCGTGAACCTGGCCGCGGTGCAGGCGCTCACCGCCCGCACGGACGCGCTGCAGGCGGAGAACCAGCGGCTGCGCACGGAGAACGCGGAGCTGCGGGCGCGGATGGACCGGCTGGAGGCGCTGGTCGCCGCGCAGCAGCCGCCACGGCAGTGATGGAGTGAGGGAGTGATGGAGTGAGGGAGTGATGGAGTGACCGGGCGGCGTTCGCCCTGGGATCTCCGGGCGCGGCGAGAGGACGCGGGGGGCAGGGATGCTTCTCCGCGTCCTCTTTCGTTTTCCCCGCGCGAGATCGCCCGGCTGATCCGGTAACCGCCGTTTCTTCGGATTCGCGCGGGGGAATGCGCGGGTGGTTCGCGTTGTCTGTCTTTCGTCGGCCTGCGCGGCAAGGACCCCCTCAGACGGCATCGAGAGGATGGACGCCACGACACCCGACAACGTCCTGGTCGCCGCCGCGCGCGCGGGCGACCAGCAGGCGTTCCGGGTGCTGGTGGAGCGGTACGAGGGGCTGGTGGCCTCGACGGTGGTGGGAATGCTGGGTCCGTGCGACGAGGCGTACGACGTGGGCCAGGAGACGTTCATCCGGCTGTACCGCTCGCTGGACCGCTACCGCGGCGAGGGGGCGCTGGGACACTACCTGCACCGCATCGCGGTGAACCTTTCGCTGAACGCCCTCAAGCGCCGGAAGCGCCTTTCCATGCGGCTCATCAGCCGCGACCGCGCGCCCGAGGCCATCCCCGAGCTGCACACGGACCCGGGCGCGGGCGACGACTGGCAGAAGCGCGAGCACGTGCAGGCGGCCATCGCCCGGCTGGCGCCGCACCACCGCTCGGTGGTGGTGCTGCGGATGATCGAGGGATGCTCCACGCGGGAAACGGCGGAGATCCTGGAGCTCCCCGAAGGCACGGTGATGTCGCGGTTGAGCCGAGCGATGAAGGAGCTGGCGCGCGACCTGGCGCAGTACGAGCCATGAACACATCCTGGCGGGATTGCGGACGATGAGCGACGAAGCCCCTGACCTGGTGGTGCGGGCGGTGACCGGCGAGCTGAGCGCCCCCGAGCGCGCCGCGCTGGCGGAGCGCGAGGCGCGCGACCCGCGGCTGCGCGCGGAGCTGGAGGAGGCGCGCCGGACCGCGGCGTTGCTGCGCGCGTCGCGGGTGGAGGGCTTTCCGGCGGGGTTCGCGGCGCGGCTCCACCGGCGCATCGCGCAGGAGGGCGGCCGCGGCCCTTTTTCGGCCAGCCTGCTGCAGCGCCAGTTCCTGCGCATGCTGGCGCCCACGCTGGCGGCGCTGGTGGCGCTGGCGGGGTACGCGCTGCGCGGTCCGCACCTGCTGCACCAGACGCCGGTGGAGGCGCTGCTGGGGCTCACTCCGCTCACCTCCGAAAGCCTGATCCTGGTGGAGCCGCCGCCCCCGGCCGGCAGGGGAGGAGAAGGGCCGTGAAGCTGGAAACCAAGAGCGCGTTCATCCTGCTGCTGACCCTGCTGCTGGGGGTGCTGCTGGGCGGCGTGGCGACGGGCGCGGCGGCGCGCCAGCGCGACGCCAGGGTGATGCGCATGCAGCGCCCGCAGTCGTT
>DASTNU010000598.1:0-2778 GCA_035720605.1 Longimicrobium sp.
TCTGCCGGCACGATCCTTCGGTCGGCGCCAAAGTGCCATGCAGACTGAAGGTCACGCGCGGCGCCTCCCTCAAGGAAGACCGAGGCTCTCCTCAGCCGGTCCGCTCCGCGCAGAAATATCCACCCGCCACCGGCTCGCCACCCCCGCTCTCCCATCCGCCCGCGAAGCCGTCGCGGGACAGAGCGGTGAGGAAAAGCGACATGTACGTGCCGTCGAAGCGCTCCAGGCTGCCCTGGTTCGCGTCCGCGCCGAGGCGGAGCGAGACCTCGTACGCGCCCGTCGGGCCGTGCGCCTGCGGCCACTCCATCACCAGCACGCCGGGCCGCGCGGCATCCGCCCGCTCGATCGCGCCGGGCGCCAGCGCGCCGACGGCCGCGAGATCCACCTCCGCGCCGCCGAAGAGCGGGTAGCGCACCCCGGGGGCGGCGCGCAACGGCAGCGGCCGGTCTCCGAAGGACTGCAGCCGCAGCGTCCCGGACGCGGACTGTCCCGCCCGCGCGCCCCGCGTTGCCACCAGCGTCAGCCGGAACTCGCCCGCCAGCCCGTCCGCGCGCGCGCCGACCGGAAGCCGCCCGTCGACGGGCGCGCACGCCGCCGCCGGCGCCGGGGGACGCCCCCCGCACGCCCCGCCGCTCCACGCCGCCAGGGCGAGCACCGCCGCCAGGGCGGCCGCCGGCCGGAGCCGGCGGCCCGTCACCCCGCTCGCCGTCAATTGCGGATCCGGTTCAGCCGGCCCCGGCGGTCGATCGTGTAGAGCGGGCCGTTGTAGATGTCGTTGTGCAGGCGCAGGCTCCCGATCGCCGCCCCGTCCGTGAGCGTCACCGAGAACGCGTCCGCGGCCGACGCATCCACCGTGTAGCCGACGTCCGTCAGCGAGCGGACCGTGAGCAGGCTGAGCGGGTTGGTCCCCGCGTTCAGGAAGCCCGTCATCAGCTCCCGGCCCAGGATCGTCTCGCGCCAGTGGCCGTTGGCGGTCCCCGGCCCACCCGTGTTCTCCACCGGCACCTTGGCCCCGCCCGTGTACGTCGACCCGCCGATCGCGTCGAACGCGGCGATCGCGCTGGCGCCGGAGAAGTGCGTGTCGCGGATGAGGGACGCCGTCGACGGGTTCTGCAGCAGCCCCTTCGCGTTCCAGATGGTGCCGACCCCCAGCACGTGCCCCATCTCGTGCAGGATCACGAACCCGAAGCTGCCCTGCTGCTCCAGGCGCTCCACGTCGGCCACGTCGAAGCGCATGATCCCGATCACGGGATGGAAGCTGCCGGTGCGGACGAAGCACGGCCCCGCCGACCCCAGCACCGCCCCGGGGCCGTCGATGTGCTCGATCCCCGCGAAGATCAGCAGGTCGTCGTAGTTCATGTCCATGCGGGGCGAGCCCGAGCCGCACGAGCCCGCCGGCACCTCGCCGCTCTCGTCCGGCAGGTCGCCGGTGATGACGGTGGCCCACCGCGCCGCGGCGTTCTCGAACGCCGCCCGCTGCGAGGCGGTCATCGAGGTGGTGAAGCAGAGCGTCAGCTTGTACCCGGCCCCGGCCCCCGCGCACCCGGTGCCGCGGAACGATACCGGCGCGGCGGCGAGCCCGGCCACGCTGGCCGTGAGCGTGTTGGGCCCCGCCGTGGGTCCCAGCACCCAGCTTCCCGCAGAGGCCACGCCGCTGGCGCTGGTGGTCGCCGTGACGCTGCCCAGCGATCCGCCGCCGGCGGTGACGGTGAAGGTGACGGTCTGCCCCGCCATGGGGTTCCCCGAGCCGTCCACCACCAGCACCGACGGCGCCGTGGGCACCGCGGTCCCCACCATCGCCGCCTGGTTGTTGCCGCCGTTGATGGAGATGGTGCCCGCGTTCCCCGCCGTCGCGGTGAACAGCACCGCGGGCACGACGGTGCCGGGGAAGGTGGCCACCAGGGTGTTGATCCCGGCCGCGGGGCCCATGACCCAGCTGCCCACCACCGCCAGGCCGTTCGCGTCGGTGGTCTGCGTGGCGCCGGTGACGCTGCCCCCGCCCGTGGTGGCGGCGAACTGCACGGTCACCCCCGACACCGGGTTCTGGAACTGGTCGCGGACCAGCACGCGCGGCGCCACGGCGACGGCCGTGCCCTGCGCGGCCACCTGGTCGTCTCCCGCCGCGGCGATGGCCGCGACGGCCGGACCGGCGACGGCGGTCGCGGTGAACTGCGCCGGGATCATCGACCCGGACGAGGCCGTGGCCAGCTGCGTGCTGCCGGCCTGGGTGCCCAGCGTCCAGGCGGTCGCCGCGATGCCGTTGGCCCCGGAGACGGCGCTGGACGCCGCGGTCGCGCCGCCGCCCACCACGCTGAAGCTCACCGTCACGCCCGCGACGGGTGCGCCCAGGCGGTCGCGCACGGCCACCTGCAGGGGCGTGCCCAGCGCCACGCCGGCCGCGCCCGTCTGGCCGTCGCCGCCCGCCTTCTGCAGGTTGGTGGCGACCTGCGCCACCTGCACCGTCACCGTCCCCGAGGCGCCGCCGGAGGTGGCGGTGATGGTGGCGGAGCCGTTCGCCACCGCGGTGACGATGGCGCTGTCGCCCCCCGCCCCCGCGACCGTGACGCCCGGCGAGCTGGACGACCACGCCAGGGCCGCCCCCCCCATCGTCTTCCCCTTCTGGTCGGTCACCGCGGCGTGCACCACCTGCGTCGCGCCCACGGCATCCAGCGATACGGCGCCGGGCGACAGCGCGACGGCGGTCGCCACCCGCGGCCCGGTGCCTCCGTCCTTGCACCCCCAGGCCAGCAGGGCCACGCCGGAAAGGATCATGAATTT
>DASTNU010000599.1:0-4564 GCA_035720605.1 Longimicrobium sp.
CGCCCAGGTAGATGTACTTCTCGAACTGGAAGTGGCCACGGAACGGCTCCGCGATCACCCTCACCTCCGCCAGCCATTTGACGGACGCCACGCCGTACCAGCGCGGCACCACCAGGCGCAGCGGATAGCCGTGCTCCGCCGGCAGCGGCTCGCCGTTCATCTCCCACGCCAGCAGCACGTCGGGGTCCTGCGCCAGCGCCATGGGGATGCTGCGCGCGAACGGCTCCGTGCGGCCCGCGCCCACACCGCCCGAGTCCGCGCCGGTGAACAGCACCTCCACCGCGCCGGCGCGGGGACGTGCGCGCTCCAGCAGCGCGCGCAGCGACACGCCGGTGAAGACGGCGGTGCTCACCGCGCCGTGCTCCCACTGCTGCCCCGGCGTGGCCGGCGTCACCAGGCTGCGCGCGTTGCCGGCGCACTCCAGCGTCACCGCGACGGAGTGACGCGGCAGCGCGCGAAGCTCGTCCCAGTCCAGCGTGAACGGCGCCTCCACCTCGCCGCACACCGGAAGCTGCCACGCGGCCGGATCGATCTCCGGGACGTAGAAGTTGGTGCGGCGGTAGAACTGCCCGGGCGGGGTGATGCCGTGCTCCAGCGCGGCCAGCGGGGTCTCGACGTTGAGCTCTGCGGATGAGGCGACTGCGGTCATCGGATATGGATGGAGGAAGGAAACGCGGGGAGGAGGTCGCCGGAAGCGCTTCCGGCGGGGCGATGAAAAATGACGCACGAACGCACGGCGCGCCAGTGCTCCCCGGTGGAAAAACAGCCCGGCGCGGGCTCTATCGATTCCACCGCAACAGTCGGTAGCGCGGCAAGATCTCCCGGCTGCGCCGGGAGGCCCTCTCCCCCGCCGCCTGCGCCGCTCGTTCCTCGCGGCTCGGCGGCGACCCCTCCCCCAACTTCGGGGGAGGGGTGGGACGGGAGGGTTCGGCGCGATGCGGCGACCCCCAGGCACCGGTGAGTAGATCCTTCGGTCGGCGCCACGGTCCCTGCACGAGCAGGCATCACGCCGCACCTTTCTCAGGATGACAAAGGTCGGGGCCGACGACGGACCCACTCCCCTCTCCCGCGCAGTTTGCGGGAGAGGGCCGGGGGGGAGGGGACCTCCGCGACGGATCCGCGACACCGTTCACTCGACCCCCGCCAGCTCGCGCGGGTAGGCGCGGGCGTGGGTGACCTCGATGGCGATGCGGGTGCGGGGCTCGATCCCCTCCAGCAGGCTGCTGCGCCGGGGGAACTGCGCGAACACCGTCCCGGCGCCGTCGATCTGCGCCTCCACCTTCACCCGGTCGCCCAGGGGAAGGACGCGCCGCACCACCGCCGGGCCCTCGTCGGACTTCCAGAACTTCAGGTCGTACGCGCGGATCACCAGCCGCACGCCCCGGCTCTCCGGCGGGTGGTGCAGGGGGACGCGCAGGGCGCCGACCTCCGCGTGCCCGCCGTCCATCCGCCCGTCCAGCACGTTCACCTCGCCGACGAAGCGGGCCACGAACTCGGTAGCGGGGGCGTCCAGGATCTCCGCCGGGGTGCCGCCCTGCTCCAGCCGGCCCTGGTTGATCACCAGCACCCGGTCCGCCAGCGCGAACGCCTCCTGCTGGTCGTGCGTCACGAAGAGCGAGGTCACGTGCACCTCGTCGTGCAGCGCGCGCAGCCACTGGCGCAGCTCCTCGCGCACCCGGGCGTCGATGGCGGCGAACGGCTCGTCCAGCAGCAGCAGGCGGGGCCGCGGCGCCAGCGCGCGGGCCAGCGCCACGCGCTGCCGCTGCCCGCCGGACAGCTCCGACGGCCGCCGGTCGCCGAGCCCCCCCAGCCCCATCAGTGCCAGCAGCTGCTCCACCCGCGCGCGGCGGTCCGCCGGCGGCACCCCGGCCACCTCCAGCCCGAAGCCCACGTTCTCCGCCACCGTCATGTGGCGAAAGAGCGCGTAGTGCTGAAAGACGAAGCCCACGCGCCGCGAGCGCGGGTGCAGGTGGTCCACCGGCTCGCCGTCCAGCCACACCCTGCCGCTGTCCGCCTGCTCCAGCCCGGCGATGATGCGCAGCAGCGTGCTCTTGCCGCCTCCGGAGGGGCCCAGCAGCGCCACCAGCTCGCCGGGGTTCACGTCGAAGCTCACGTCCTCCACCGCGGTGAAGCCGGCGAAGCGCTTGGTGAGGCTGCGTACCTTGATGCTCATTCGTGCTCTCCCGCGGTCTTCAGGCGGCGCAGCAGCAGCAAGAGCCCCAGGCTCAGCAGCGCCAGCAGCAGGGCCATGCCGAACGCACCGGCATCGTTGCGCTCTTCCATGGCGCCGTAGATGAAGGTCGTCGCCGTCTGCGTCTTTCCGCTGATGGCGCCGCCGACGACCACCGCCGCGCCGAACTCGCCCAGCGCGCGGGCGCCGGTGAGCGTCAATCCCAACCGGGCCGCGTGCGACACGTTCGGCAGCGTCACGCGACGGAAGGTCTGCCAGGGGGATGCGCCCAGCGTGGCGGCCACCTCCTCCTCCGCCGTCCCCAGCTCCTCCAGCACGTACGCCACCTCGCGCAGCGTGTACGGCAGGGTGACGAAGAGGGTCACCAGCAGGATGCCGGGAAAGGCGAACGCCACCTGGATCGACGCCGCGTCGATCGCCGGGTGCAGCCATCCCCCCCGGCCGAAGACCAGGAGGAAGGCCAGCCCCACCATCACCGGCGAGACGGCCAGCGGCAGGTCCACCAGCAGGTCCAGCGCCCGCCGGCCGACGAAGCGGTGGCGGACCAGGACGATCGCCCCCGCCACGCCCAGCGTGCCGTTCACCACCAGCGTCACGACGACGACGATCAGCGAGTGCCAGAGCCCCGACAGCGCCGCGGGCGAGGTGACGGCGCGGGCGATGGCGCCGGGCCCCGTCTCCAGCGCCCGGACGGCCAGCGCGGCCAGCGGCCCCACCAGCACCAGCGCCAGGTAGCCGAACACCGCGATGAAGAGGAGCACCGGGCCGACCGGGACGCGCCTGGGCCGCGGCGCCGCCTCCGCGAACGCGGGGAGGTGGACGCGGCTCGTCTCGGGGCGAGCCGGGGCGGGGGCGTCCATCTCCAGCGCCGACTCAGGCACGGGCGCCTCCCGCGCGGGTGCGCAGCGCGTGCGCGGCGATGGCCAGGGCGAGCGACAGGGCCAGCAGCACCAGCGAGATCGCCGCCGCCTCCGCCGTGCGCCCCGACTCCACCTCGCCGAACACCAGCACCGGCGCCGTCAGCGTCCGGTGCGGGATGTTGCCGGAGACCACGATGATGGAGCCGAACTCCGCCAGCCCGCGCGCGAACGACTGCACCGTGCCGTACGCCACGGCGGGGACCAGCGCGGGAAGGATGACGCGGCGGAAGATGGTCCACCGCCCCGCGCCCAGCGTCTCCGCCGCCTCCTCCTCCGCCAGGTCCAGCTCGCGCAGCACCGGCTCCACCGCGCGCACCACGAAGGGGAGCGTGACGAAGGCCAGCGCCAGCACGATCCCCGGCTCCGCGAAGGCGATGGGGATTCCCCACGCGGCGAGACCCGCCCCCAGCGGCTCCTGCGGGCCGAAGAGGAGCACCAGCATCAGCCCGGCGACCAGGGTGGGGATGGCGAAGGGAAGGTCCACCAGCGCGTCCAGCGTCTTGCGGCCGGGAAAGCGGTGGCGCACCAGCACCCACGCCGTCGCGGTCCCCATCACCGCGTTCACCGCGGCCACCACCCCGGCGGTCCACAGCGTCCGCAGCAGCGCGTCCGCCGCGGCCGGCGCGGCGACCGCCGCCCACACGCCGTCCACCCCCGCCCCCGCGCCGCGCGCCACCACCGCGGCGAGGGGGATGACGACCATCACCCCGATCGCGGCGATGAAGATCGAGCGGACGGCGATGCCGCCGGGCCCGGGGCGCAGGACGGGAGAGCCGTTCACTGCGCCGTCCTCACGCCCTCGGAGGCGCGGTCGAAGAGGGTGCCGGGATCGAACAGCGCCTTGGTCACGGCCGGCCAGTCGCCCAGGTCGCGGATGGTGAACAGGTCGCGGACCGCGGGATACTGCGCCGCCGTCTCCGCCGCCACCGCGGGGTCCACCGCGCGCAGGCCGTACCGGGCGTACATCCGCTGCACCTCGGGCGTGCGCAGAAAGGCGACGAACGCCTCCGCCACGTCGCGGGTGCCGTGCTCGTCCACGTAGGTGTCGACGACGGCGACGGGGTTCTCGATCAATATGGTGGAGGCGGGGATCACGTAGTCCATCGCCTTCCCGGCCTGGCGGGCCACCAGCACCTCGTTCTCGTAGGTGATGGCCACGTCGCCCACGCCGTTCTCGAAGCTGAGCATGGACTCGCGGGCGCCCTTGTCCATCACCGCCACGTTGCGCAGCACCTCGCGCAGCACCGTCTCCGGCGGCGCGCCCGCGCCGGCGTGTCCGCGGCTGACGGCGCCGTGCAGCGCCGCGATGTTCCACATCGCCCCGCCGCTGGTGCGCGGGCTGGGCGTCAGCACGGCGACGCCGCTCCTGCGCAGGTCGTCCCAGTCACGCACCCCCTTCGGGTTCCCCGGGCGCACGCCCAGGACGACGACGGAGCGCGACACCATCCCGCCG
>DASTNU010000600.1:0-3267 GCA_035720605.1 Longimicrobium sp.
TCCGTGACCGCCTGCGTCAGCACGCTCTCAGGCAGACGATCGCCGGCGCGAGGTCTGGCAGCACCCTCTCAGGCCGGCCGCCCCGTCTGGGCCAGGAAGACGAACGCGCGAAAGATCAGCTTGCTGTAGTAGCAGACGTACAGGTAGTAGAAATAGACCAGGAGCATCCCCGAAATCACGTACAGCGTGTACGTCGCCACGGTCAGGCGCGTGATTCCTTCCGCCCGCCAGTCGACGATCGCTCCCTCGTGGTACAGCAGCCACGCCAGGCCGTACAGGAACGCCAGGTAGAACGCCGTCGCCATGTTGCGCGAAAAGGAATACAGCCGCTGCCAGTGGATGATCTCGGCGGCGAATCGCGGCGACTCCTGGATTACGTACAGATACGACATCCAGTAGTTGTTCGACTCCGCCTTGTCTGGCTCCAGCTTGAACTTCTCCTTGAACAGCTCGCGGTATCGGGAGCGGAAGGCGCGGTCGAAAGAGCGCCGCGTCAGCAGGAGCTTTTCCAGCGGCTTGCCCAGCATCATCTCGAACGGTCCGCAGCAGACCAGAGAATACACATGCGTCGCAACCACCTCCACGCGGCCGGGCCGGGTGGAGATCAGCTCGTGTCGCCGCAGAGTGCGCAGCAACACAAAGACCTGCCTGACCACGATGATCATCAAGATCCCCCACCCGATGGCTGCCGCGGCAACCTGGAGCACCGGCGCCCAGTGCTCCAGGTCCGTTCGGCTGCGCACGAACAATTCAAGCCAGCGGACCGAGAGATACGTGTTCGACCAGAAGAACAGCCCCCGCCAGTAAGGCTTGGAGATCTCCAGCTCCTTCTTGTCGATTTCCTGATCGCGCCGTTCCTGTGCCGGGGCGTGCGGTCTCTGGATTTCCAGCAGGTGCTCGTAGGGGTATCCGTACGCCTTGTAGACCAGGGTACGGTCGATCATGAGCGATGATGCCGCATTCACCAGGTGGCCGACGATGTAGACGGTAAGGGCCAGGGAGATCATCAGCAGCACGGCCGTGGACCAGTGGGTGCCCTGAAAGGTACCCTGGGCCAGTTGCGTGATCGTCCGCACCGGCGTGTGGAACTGCGACCCGGCAAAAATCGGAAGCTGCGCCACCCAGTTCTCCAGCAGCAACACCGAGAGAACGAGCGCCGTTCCCGGCGCGAAGAACATCAGCGCATCCGCCAGGGTGATGGACAGGGGAACGCGTCCATCGATATCCGTGGGATCAAGACTGTGCATATGAAGGGAGGGGGCAGGAGAGGCGGGCGAAGACGGGGGAGGAGCCCTATTTAGGCGACGACCGCATTCTCGTCAAGTTCGTGTCGTAAACAGCGGGGCCGGCGGATCGCTCCGCCGGCCCCGCTCGTCCGCCGATCGGCCGCGCAAATCAGACGGCGCCGGCCATCTTCTTCTCGTGCCTGTGCGCGCCCAGCAGCTCCTGGGCGACGATGTAGCCTGAGCCGCCGTTCACGCCGTGGCCGGGCCAGGTGGCCGCGCCCAGCATGAGCACGTTGGGGACGACCGTCCGGTGGCTGGGCTGGCCCGGCAGCGGGCGAAAGAGGTAGCTCTGCGACACGTCGTGCGAGCCGCCGTACGGGTCGCCGGGGCCGGAGTTGGGGTTGAAGGCCGCGATGTCGGCCGGGGAGGTGACGTGCATCCCCAGGATGGCGCCGGGGACGTTCGGCAGGTGCTGGCCGACGATCCCCACCAGCCGCTCCGCGTAGCGCTGCTTCAGCTCCTCCGTCCAGGTACCGTCGCCCACGTCGATGCCGCCGGCCGCGTCGCCGCGGGGGCGGGTGGGGATCTCCAGCACCTGGATGCGCATGATGGCCTGCCCCTCCGGCGCGCGCGACGGGTCCAGCGTCGTCGGCACGTCGATGGAGATGGCGGGCTCCGCGGGAAGCCAGCCGTTGAGCGCCTGCGTCACGTGCAGCGCCGTGCCGGCCAGCGACGGCGCCAGGTGCGGCTGGCCGGTGCGGGCCATCCGCTCGTCCGCCCAGCGCGGCGCCTCGCCGAGCGCCAGCTGGATCTGCACGCAGCCGCGGCCGTAGCGGTACTGGCCCGCGCGCTTCACCAGCGGCGCGGGGACGTCCGCGTCCGCCAGCAGCGTGAGGTACATCTGGTCCGGCGCCACGGAGGCGACCACCGTGTCCGCGCCGAACTCGTCGCCGTGCGCGGTGCGCACGCCGACGGCGCGGCCGTTCCTGACGAGGATGCGCTCGACGGGCGTGTTCGACCGCACCGCGCCGCCGCGGTCCTCGATCAGCCGCACCAGCGCCTTCGCCAGCATCTCGCTGCCGCCCACGGGGAGCGCCATCCCGCCGCCCATCAGCGCCATCAGCGTCAGCGGCACCCAGAAGCCGCCGTTGGCGCCGTCCGGGGTGCGGCCCAGGTGCATCACCCAGGGCGCCACCATCGCCTGGAAGACGTCGGACCTGAAGCGCCCCTCCAGCACGTCGCGGGCGGTGGTGAAGAAGTCGGCGGCGAAGTCGGTGTAGCCGGGGCCGTCGGGGTTCACCATCAGCCGGTGGATGACCTTCCTGGCGTCGTCGCTGGCCAGGTCCAGGTTGAAGAGGCCGAACACGTCGCCGGCGTGCGCGCCGAACTCCTGCATCATGGCGCCGAACGCGGCGCCGTCGCCGGGGGCCAGCCGCTCGCACTCGGCGATCTGCTCTCCCATGTCGCGGCAGAAGACGGCGGTGCGGCCGTCGGGCATGGACACGCCGGTGGGGTACGGCGTGTTGACGTAGCGCAGCCCGCGCTCCTCCAGCTCCGGCCCCAGCTCCGCGTAGGCGGCGCCGGTGAGGAAGAGGGGGTGGGCGGCGGAAAAGGTGTCGTGCTTGAAGCCGGGCAGGGTGAGCTCGTCGGTGCGGACGAAGCCGCCGGGGCGGTCGTTGCGCTCCAGCACCAGCACGCTGCGTCCGGCGCGGGCAAGGTACGCGGCGGCGACCAGCGCGTTGTGGCCGCTGCCGATGAACACGGCGTCGAACTTCTCCATCCGATGGATCTCCGGGATCTCGATTCGTGTGCACGAAAGGAGGCCGCGGGGGGCGGCCTCCGTGGGGTGTGCCGGGACGTCGTTCTCCGACGACCTCCCGCGGGCTGGTGGATGATGACACCCGGCAGAAAACTACCGTTTGCAGACCTGTCTCACCAGACCCGGCAGGGTGTTCGGCAACCGGCGTTCCACCCCTGCGTCCACGTCGTACGCGGACGCAAGCGGTTGCGGTCTCGAGATCTCCCGGGGATGTGCGGCCGA
>DASTNU010000601.1:0-2000 GCA_035720605.1 Longimicrobium sp.
GAGCCGCTGGTGCTGCTGGCGGACGAGCCCACGGGGAACCTGGACGAGTGGGCGGCGAAGGGCGTGTTCGAGCTCTTTCGCGAGATCAACTCCATGGGGATGACGATCCTGATGGCGACGCACGACCTGAGTCTCGTCCGCGCCCACCCCGAGTACCGGGTGGTGGAGATGGCGCACGGGTCGGTGGTCTACGATTCGGCGGCCGTGACCGTCGAGGCCGAGAGGAGCGATGCCGTACGCGCTCCGTGAGGCGCTGGCGGCGTTCCGCCGCACGCCGCTGCTGGCCGCGCTCTCCATCGTGGCCATCGCCTTCGCCCTCTTCGTCATCGGCCTCTTCGGGCTGACCGCCTTCAACATCCGCCGGGCGATCGAGAAGGTGGAGGAGAAGGTGGAGATCGTGGCCTACCTCTCCGACGCCACCACCCCGGCGCAGCTGGAGGCGGCGCAGCAGGAGCTGCGGGCGATGCCCGAGGTGGCGGAGCTGCGCTACGTCACCAAGACGGAGGCGCTGGCCACCGCGATGGCGGAGATGGAGGAGTTCCGCGAGGTGTTCAGCGACCTGGACAGCAACCCGCTGCCGGCGAGCTTCGAGGTGCGCATGAAGCCCGGCAGCACCAGCCCGGCGGTGGTGGAGCGGGTCGCCAGGCGCGTCCAGGCCTATCCCTTCGTGGAAGACGTGCGCTACGGCCGCGACTGGCTGAACACCATCTACACGCTGCGCCGGATCGCCGCGGGGGTGGCGATGGTGATCGGCGGCGCGTTCGCGCTGGTGGCGGCCATCGTCATCGCCACGGCGGTGCGCATCACCGTCTTCGCGCGGCGCGAGGAGATCAGCATCATGCGGCTGGTGGGGGCCACGGACAGCTTCGTCCAGCGCCCCTTCCTGCTGGAGGGGCTGATGAGCGGGCTGCTGGGCGGCCTGGCGGCGGCGGCGCTGACGTACGGCACCTACCGGGTGCTGGGGAGCTCGATGTTCCGGGTGGAGTGGGTGCCCGGCGAGTGGATCGTGCTGACGGTGCTGGCGGGGACGGCGTTCGGGCTGCTTTCCAGCCTGATCGCGGTGCGCCGCCACCTGGAGCAGGTGTGAGCGTGCGCCGGCGGATCGCGGCCCTGGCGCTGGTCGCGGGCGCCGCGGCGCTGCCGTGGGCGATCGGCGCGCAGCAGTCGCCCGACCGGGAGATCAGCGAGAGCCAGCGCCGGCTGCAGCAGATTCGCCAGGAGCGGCAGCAGCTGCGCGGCGAGCTGTCGCGCATCCGCAGCCGCGTGGGCGACGTGAGCGCGGAGATCCGCAACATCCAGCGGCAGCAGCAGGTGAGCGCCAGCCTGCTGCGCGAGATCAACCTGCAGCTGGACGAGACGGCGAAGAAGATCGACGAGACCACGGCCGAGGTGGCGGCCACGCAGGCCGAGCTGGTGGACAAGCGCCAGCTGCTGCACGAGCGGCTGCGCGGCATCTACAAGCGGGGGCCGCTGCACAGCGCGCAGGTGCTGCTTTCCGCGCAGTCGTTCAGCGACCTGCTGAACCGCTACAAGTACCTGTACATCGTGGCCCACCGCGACCGCACGCTGGTGGCGGAGGTGGGCGAGCTGGCGCGGGAGCTGGAGCTGCGCGAGCGGGAGCTGCGGCGCAGCTTCAGCGACATCCAGTACCTGCAGGCGGAGCGCGCGCAGGAGAACGCGACGCTGGAGGAGCTGCGCACCGGACGCGCGGCCACGCTGAGCGGGCTGCGCGCCACGGAGCGGCAGACCAGCGCGCGGCTGGAGGCGCTGGCCCGCGACGAGCGGCGGCTGACGGGGGTGATCGCGGAGCTGGAGCGCCGCCGGCGCGAGGAGGAGCGCCGCGCCGCGGCGGCCGCGGCCACCCCCGCGGCCCCGGGGACGAGCCGCCCCGCCGCGCCCGCCGCGTCGTCGATGACGACGGCGGACATCGGCAACCTGGACTGGCCGGTGGGGGGACGGGTGGTCTACCGCTTTGGCCGGGCGACGCAGCCCAACGGCAC
>DASTNU010000602.1:0-5897 GCA_035720605.1 Longimicrobium sp.
GTCCTGAAAAAGAATGCCTCACGCAGAGTCAGCGGAGGAAGCAGAGTTAGAGTTTGCCTCTTGCACGGACCAAACTCTGCTCACTCTGCTGACTCTGCGTGAGGTTCTTTCTTTTCTCGGATCTGGTATCGGGCCGGGGGCCGGCCGATTCGCCTTACAGCCGTCCCGCGACCAGGTGGTTCAGCGGGCCGTGGCCGGAGCCCAGGCCGGGCGCGGCGGCCATGGCGCGCTGCACGTAGTCCAGCGCCTCCTCCACCGCCTGGCGCAGCGGGTGGCCGTGCGCCAGCCCCGCCGCGATGGCGGCGGAAAGGGTGCAGCCGGTGCCGTGCGTGTTGCGCGTCTGCAGCCTGGGGCGCCGCCACTCGTGCCACTCCTCCCCGTCGAACAGCACGTCCACCAGCTCCGTCCCGCGCAGGTGCCCGCCCTTGAGCAGCGCCGCGCGCGCGCCACGTTCCACCAGCGCCTGCGCCGCGCGCCGCATCGAAGCCGCGTCGTCCACCGCGAAGCCCGCCAGGACCGCCGCCTCGTCCAGGTTGGGGGTCACGCAGGCGGCCAGCGGCAGCAGCTCGTCCACGATCGTCCGCTCGGCGTCGGCGTCCAGCAGCCGGTCGCCGCTGGTGGCCACCATCACCGGGTCCAGCACGTAGTTCGGCAGACGGTGCTCGCGGATCGATTCTGCCACCGCGCGCGCCAGCTCCGCCGTCGCCAGCATCCCCGTCTTGCACGCGGCGGGCGGCAGGTCCGTCGCGACCGCGGCGATCTGCGCGCGCACCGTCTCCACCGGGATGGCGTGGACGCCGGTGACGCCGCGCGTGTTCTGCACGGTGATCGCCGTCACGGCGGAGGTGCCGAAGCAGCCGAACGCGTGAAAGGTCTTCAGGTCCGCCTGGATGCCGGCCCCGCCGCCGGAGTCCGACCCGGCGATGGTCAGCGCGATGGGAAGGCTCATGCCGAATCCGGGAAATCGTTGCCGGTTGAACTGCCTGGACTCACGCAGCGGAAGCAGAGGAACGGCGTCGGGGTGCAATGCTTCCACGGTGTGAGAAGAGCCTTTTCTCTGCCGAATGGACGCGAAACGGCGCGGGGCCGCAAGGGCGCCGCGCCGTCTCTCCTATCCATCCCCGGAAAGTTACCGGCCCACGGAGGGGTGCCCCTGCGGCAGGATGTTGCCCAGCGCGGGCGGCTGCCCGGAAAGGCGCCGCAGGAACGCCGCGTAGCTGTCGGTGTTGCTGGCCAGCGCCTGCGCGGCCGGCGGCAGGGCGCGGATCCGGGCGCGGGTGGCCGCCATCCGCTGGTCCGTCCCCGGGTGCGTGCTGAACCACGACACCGCCGCGCTCCCCGGCATGCGCTGCTCCTCCTCCCACAGCGTGCTGAACAGGCTCAGCATCCCGCGCGGGTCCACCCCGCTCTGCACCAGGTAGCTCACCGCCAGCTGGTCCGCCTCCGCCTCGTCGGCGCGCGAGTGGCGGGCCTGCCACATGGCGCCGCCCAGCTCGATGGCCTCCTGGTTCAGCAGCGGCTCGCGCCCCAGCACCAGCTGGTACATCACCCGCGCCATGGAGCGCGTGCGCATCTGCCGCTGCAGGTTCTCCGCCCCGTGCCGCGCCGCCACGTGGCCGATCTCGTGCGCCAGGATCCCCGCCAGCTCCGAGATGTTGCCGGTGCGCTCGATGAGCCCGCGGTTCACGTAGATGTGCCCGCCCGGCAGCGCGAACGCGTTCAGCGCCGGCGTGTCGACGATGTAGAAGTGGTAGGCCAGCTCCGGCCGGCTGCCGTGGCTGGCGATCAGCCGGCCCAGGTCGTTGATGTACAGGTTGAGCGGAACGTCCTGCACCAGCGGCACCTGGGCGTTGATCTGCATCGCGATCTGGTTGCCGATGGCCACCTCGCGCTGCTCGTTGACGCACCCGCCCAGCGCCAGCACGCCGGCCAGCGCGGCCCCAGCGCGGGCGGACCGGCCGGCGCGCGGCCGGCCCTCCCGCTGGCTGGCGCGCGCACTCACCGGCGGCGGTCCGGCGGCGCGGGAAGCGAAGTCACGCGCTGGCGGATGCTCTGGAACTGGCGCGTGTCGGTGACCAGGCGGGCGCTGTTCGCCCCCGGCGTGGCCGCGATGATGGCCCGCGCGTTGGTCACGCGCTCCTGCGTGGTGGGGTGCGTGCTGAACCACTGCTCCACCCGGCTGGGCTGGCGCCGCTGCAGCTCCAGCAGCTCCTCGAAAAAGGTGGCCAGGCCGATGGGGTTGTACCCGGCGCGGACCATGTAGCCCACGCCCACGCGGTCCGCCTCGCGCTCCGCGTCGCGCCCGTACCCGGCGAAGACGGCGCTGCCGCCCACCTGGATGCCTGTCCGCTCCACCCCCGACGGGTTGCGCCCCAGCAGCACGCCGTACAGCACCGCCAGCCCCAGGTTGGCGTTCTGCGCGCGCTGCAGCTGCTCCACGCTGTGCCGCTCCGCCACGTGGCCGATCTCGTGCGCCAGCACCCCGGCCAGCTCCGACAGGTTGTCGGCCCGCTCGATGATGCCGCGGTTGACGTACACGTAGCCGCCCGGCAGGGCGAAGGCGTTGACAACGTCGGAGTTCACCACGTAGAAGTGGTAGCGGATTCCACGCGGGTCTGCGATGGCCGCCAGCTGCTGCCCGATCTGGTTGACGTAGCCGAGCGTCGCCTGGTCGTTCAGCATGGGCATCTGGCGGTTGATCTGCTGCGAGTACTCCGCGCCGATCTGCACCTCCTGCTGGGTGCTCACCTGCGGGGCGCATCCTGCCGCGAGCCCGGCCCCGCACACGCAGCCCACGGCCGCCGTGCGCCGGAACGCGCGCCTAAGTGCTTGAGACATATGGTTCTCCATGCGGACGGGTTTCGTCTTGGGTAGGGGCGGAGAGCAAGGACCGGACCATCCCCGGGTCCCGTGCTGAGCCGCCGCGAAGAACGCCTGCTGCGCTCGCTGCGCCAGCGCAGGGCGCGCGAGCAGGAAGGGCTTTTCCTCGTCGAGGGGGTGCGGGCGGTGGAGGACCTGGCCGCGTCGGCGCTCCCCGTGCGCCTGGCGGCCGCGGCGTCCTCGCTGGGGGACACGCCGAGAGGACGGACGCTGCTGGATGTGCTTGCTACACAAGGGGTTGCAGTTCGCGAGACGGACGAGCGCGGGCTGGCGGCGCTGGCGGATACCGAGACGCCGCAGGGGATCCTGGCCATCGCCGGGATCCCCCGCGCGCGGCTGGACGACGTCGTGATCGGCCGCGAGCCCGCCGCGCTGCTGGTGCTGGACGGGGTGCAGGATCCCGGCAACTTCGGCACGCTGGCGCGCACGGCCGAGGCGCTGGGCGCGGCGGGGCTGGTCGCCCTGCCGGGGACGGTGGACCCGTGGAACCCCAAGTCCGTCCGCGCCGCCATGGGCTCCACCTTCCGCCTCCCCGTGGTCCAGGCGGCGTGGGACGACCTCGCGCCCTGGCTGTCGTCCCGCGGCTTCGCGACGCTGGCGGCCGCGGCCGGCGGCGAGCCGCTGGGGGAGGCGCGGCCGGCCCGGGCCGCGCTGGTGCTGGGGAACGAGGGCGCGGGGATCTCGAACGACACCCGGGCGCGGGCGGACCGCGTGGTGGGGATTCCGCTGCGCGGCCGCGCGGAGTCGCTGAACGTGGCCGCCGCCGGCGCCATCCTGCTCTACGAACTGCTGCGTTGAGGATCGGCTGAATCGAATGGAACTGTTCGTGATGGCGTACGCCGCCCTGATCGGCGCGTGCGTGGGGTCGTTCCTCAACGTCTGCGTCTACCGCTGGCCGGAGGACCAGTCCGTCATCTCCCCGCCCAGCGCCTGCCCCTCGTGCGGCACGCGCATCCGGTGGTACGACAACGTGCCGGTGCTGGGATGGCTGTGGCTGCGGGGAAGGTGCCGGTCGTGCGGCGCGCGCATCTCCATCCAGTACCCGCTGGTGGAGCTGCTCACGGCGGCGCTCTGGGTGATGGCGGCGTGGCGCTTCGGCCTGTCGTGGCAGGCGCTTTCGACGGCGCTCTTCTTCACGATCCTGCTGGGGATCGCGCTCTCCGACGCGCGCACCTACATCATCCCCGACCAGTTCACCCTGGGCGGCCTGGTGCTGGGACTGGCGCTCTCGTTCGCGCCGGGGGGCATCGGGTGGAAGGATGCGTTCCTGGGGGCGGCGCTGGGATACGCGCTGCTGTGGTTCGTGGGGTGGGCGGGGGAGAAGGCGTTCAGGAAGGAGGCGATGGGGGGCGGGGACATCAAGATGATGGCGATGGTGGGCGCGTTCCTGGGGCCGATCGGCGTGGCGCTCACCATCTTCCTGGGCGCGCTCTTCGGCGTGCTCATCTTCACCCCGATCAGCCTGCGCACGGGAAAGCTGGTGCCCTTCGGCATCTTCCTGGCCCTCGGCGCCGCCATCACCGAGCCCTTCGGCCAGGCCCTCGTCGACTGGTACGTGCGGAGTTTCCTGGTGGCGTAAGAGAGGTCGCCGCGAGCGGATGATGCCGGCAGCCTCCGACCCGGTTATCCGGCGAGAGCGCCGGCCCCGGCCTGGCGGGTGAACCTCCAGCACGCGCGCTCGGCGGTTGGGCAGGAGCCCTCCAGCCGGACCCGCGCCCGGCGGTTGAATGAAAACGTCCAGCACGCGCCGCGCCCGGCGGTTGAACCGTACCGCCGGCCCCGCTTCGGCGGTTGACGCGTACAGCCGGACCCGCGCCCGGCGGTTGACGCGTACAGCAGGCCCCGCGCCCGGCGGTTGACCAGTACCGCCGGCCCCGCGCCCGGCGGTTGAAACCGCTGCTGGAAGGTCACGAAGTCCGCCTGCGCGGACTCGCGTGGGCAGGATAAACGGCGCGTATCCGGCGTCGAGGTGGGGCGGGTAGATTCCTCAGTCGGCGCCAGAGAACCTGCCGTGGGCAAGTGACGCGCGGCGCCTCCTTCGGAATGACAGTGTGGCGTGTGGGATGGGGTTCTCCCCTCTCCCGCGCCGTTTGCGGGAGAGGGGCCGGGGGTGAGGGGTCCGCGCGAAGCGCGACGCTGTTGGCCGTTGCTTCCGGCGTTCCCAGCGGCGGGTTTACCCGCTCAGGCCGGGGCTCGCCTTCCGATCACTCCGGCGCGGCCTCCGTGAGATACGCCTCGAACAGGCGGACGGCGCTTTCCACGTCGCGCGGGTCCACCGCCTCGAACGGCGAGTGCGAGTAGCGGATCGGCGGCGCCACCAGCAGCGTCTCCATCCCCTGCCGCGCCAGGTGCGCCCCGTCGGACGAGTAGTGGTAGAGGACGACGTCCTGCACCGGGATCTCGTGCTTCTCCGCCAGCGCGCGCAGCTCGCCGATCAGCCGCCGCGAGTAGTGCACCGACGAGTCGCGGTGCACCAGCGCCGGCCCCCCGCCCAGCCGCACCGGCATGTGCGCCTCCGCCACCGTGGGGATGTCGCCCGCCAGGCCGTTGTCGATGATGAACCCCACGTCGAACTCCCGCCCGTCGCGCGCCAGGCTGCTGGCCCCCACCATCCCGATCTCCTCCTGCACGGTGAGCGCGAGCGTGACGTCGAAGCGCGGCTTGCGCTCCGCCAGCCGCCGGGAGAGCTCGACGAGCACCGCCACGCCCAGCCGGTCGTCCATCGCCTTGCCGACGAGCAGGCGGCCCACGCGGTGGATGCCGGGGTCCCACACCATCCGCGTCCCCACGCGAATGCCGCGCTCCGCCGCCTCCTCCGCCGTGAGCCCCACGTCCACGAACAGGTCGTCCCACCCCAGCCGGGTGCGGTCGCGCTGCTCCGGGGTGAGCGCGTGGCCCGTCGTCGTCGCCAGGATGCCGGGGAGGGCGCCGCCCTCCGCCAGCACCCGGAAGCGGTGGCCGATGAAGTAGGGAAAGGAAAAGACGTCCCGCTCGCCGGGCAGGATGCGCAGAAAGCC
>DASTNU010000603.1:0-6155 GCA_035720605.1 Longimicrobium sp.
CGCGGTGCGGGTGCCGGAGCGAAACTGAGCCGTACACGCGCTTCCCCGCCGGGACGGACCGGGGACTCGCGAACGGCGAGGCCCCGGTTCCTTTTTGGCGCGCGATCGGCGGCGGGTGCCGCAAGTTCGTTCACCGCGTTATCTTAGTGGCCTTTATCAGGACGGTCAGGATGCACACCCTCGCCACGCCCCGCGCCCGGGGTGAACGGGACCGGGCCGCCGCGCGCCCCGGGGCTCGCCGCAGGGCGCTGCTGTTCCTCCACGAGCTGCGCGCGCTGCTGCGCCTGGCGGGCCCCATCGTGGTGGGCCAGCTGGGCGGCATCGCCATGAACACCACCGACACCATCATGGTGGGCCCGCTGGGCGAGCAGTCGCTCGCCGCCGCCGGGCTGGGCAACGCCATGTTCTGGTTCACGATGATGGTGTGCACCGGCATGCTGATGGGCATGTCGCCGCTGGTGAGCCAGGCGTTCGGCGCGGGCGACCGGCAGGAGTGCCGCCGCGTGCTGGTGCAGGGGCTGTGGCTGGCGGGGATGCTGGCCGTGCCCATGACGGTGATGCCGCTCTTCGGCCTGCCGCTCGCGCGGGCGCTGGGGCAGCCGGAGGAGGTGGCGGTGCTGGCCGCCGGCTACCTGCTCACCATCGCGTGGGGGGTGCTCCCCCTGCTGCTGTTCGTGGCGTTCCGGCAGTACCTGGACGGCATGGGCCTCACCCGGCCGGCGATGGTGATGACCTTCGTGGGGGTGGGCGTCAACGTCGTGGGCAACCTCCTGCTCATCTACGGCTTCCAGGTGCGTGTTCCCCTGCTGGGCACGCTCGTCGTCCCCGCGGGCGGGCTGGTGGGCTCCGGGTGGTCGACGACGATCGTCCGCTGGGCCATGCTGGCGGCCATGGTGTGGTACGTGGTGCGCCGCGCCGAGCTGAACCCGTTCGCGGGGATGCGGCTGGCGCCCGTGGCCGACCGCCTGCGCCGGATGGTGCGCATCGGCGCGCCGATCAGCGGGCAGCTGGCGGCGGAGGTGGGCGTGTTCGCCTTCGCCGTGGTGATGATGGGCTGGCTGAGCCCCACCGCCCAGGCCGCGCACCAGGTGGTGATCAACATCGCCTCCACCACGTTCATGGTGGCGCTGGGCACCAGCGTGGCGGGCTCGATCCGCGTGGGGCAGCACGTTGGCGCGGGAAGCCGCCGCGGCGTGCACCGGGCGGTGCTCACCACCTACGCGGTGGTGCTCGGCTTCATGTCGCTGTGCGCCGTCGCCTTCCTGTGGGCGCCGCGCGGGCTGCTGGGGCTGTACACGAACGATCCGCAGATCGTCCAGGTGGGGCTGGGGCTGCTGATGATGGCCGCCGCCTTCCAGGTGTTCGACGGCGCGCAGGTGGCGGGCCTGTGCGCCCTGCGCGGCGCCGCGGATACCCGGGGACCGATGTGGATCACCGTGCTGGCGTACTGGGTGGTGGGCGCGCCCGTGGCGTACCTGCTGGGCTTCCACACGCGTGCGGGCGCGTCGGGAATCTGGGCCGGGCTGGTGGTCTCGCTGGTCGTCGCCGCCGTGCTGCTGGCCCGGCGCACCCGGCAGGTGCTCTGGCAGCGCCCCCTCCCCGCGCGCGCGTAGGGGCCCTCACCCGGCTCGCCTGGGCTCGCCACCCTCTCCCGCAAACTGCGCGGGAGAGGGTGTACACCCCGGCTGCCGGCGCGGTGGAGGCTCGATCGACGCGTTTGCTGTTGCCGTTCTCCCCCTCTCCGCGAGGAACGAGCGGGGCGGGGGGAGGGGGGAGGGGCCCTCCGCGTGCGGCAGGACAGGTCCGTGGAAACCTCGGGATCCAGATTCTCGTTCCCTTCGCCGTTCCTCTCGCAGTCCTTCCAACCTCTCGCAGTACCCTTCGATGGACCCTCGCCAGACCCACGATCAGCGATCGGCGAAAGCGCCGTTCAAACCCTCGGGGCCGCGCCCGCGTCATAGGCAGCACGGATACGCGACGCACCCCCAACGCACACGGCTCCATGGCGGCACCCATGCTGGCTGACAACCCACCCGCGGAGGAGGTGAGGACCGTGGACCTCACCGTCCGGCGGGCCCAGCAGGGGGACACGGCCGCCTTCGAGCAGATCTACCGCGCCAACGTGGGACGCATCCACGCCCTGTGCCTGCGGCTGTGTGGCGACCCGGTGCGGGCGGAGGAGCTCACGCAGGACGTCTTCGTCCGGGCGTGGGAGAAGATGGGGAGCTTTCAGGGCAAGAGCGCCTTCTCCACCTGGCTCCACCGCCTCGCGGTGAACGTGGTGCTGGGGGACCGGCGGTCGGAGTCGGTGCGCGTGCACCGGGTGTTCGCCACCGACGAGCCGGAGAAGTTCGAGATGCCGACGATGCGCGGCTCGGACCCCGGCACGGCGATGGACCTGGAACGCGCCATCGCCACGCTTCCCCCGGGGGCTCGCGCGGTGTTCGTCCTTCACGACGTGGAGGGCTACAAGCACGAAGAGATCGCCGAGATGCATGGCTCGGCCGTGGGTACCAGCAAGGCGCAGCTCCATCGCGCGCGCCGGCTGCTCAGAGAGGCACTGGGACGATGACACACGAACGTACGCTGGAGCTGCTGGACGACTTCGTGGGCGGCGAGCTGGAGCCGCGCGAGGAGCGCGAGGTGCGCCGGCACCTGATGCAGTGCGAAAGCTGCCGCGCCGAGGAGCAGGCCCTGCGCGCGCTCCTGGACGAGGCCGCCGCCCTCCCCGACGAGGTGATGCCCGACGACGACCTGTGGCACAGGATCGCGCCGCGGCTGGAGGCCCGCACCGCGGCCGTCGTGGAGACGGAGCGGATGCCGGAGGTGCGCGTCATCGGCCCGCGGCCGGTGCGCCCGCTGCCCTGGTGGATGCTGGCCGCCGCCTCCATCGCGCTGGTGGTCGTCACCTCGCTGGCCACCCTCCGCTTCGCCGGCCGCGGCGGGGAGCCGGTCCTGGCCACGCAGACGGCGCAGCCGCCGCGGGCGGGAACCACCTCCGCCGGCACGCCCACCGCCCTGGCCGCCTTCCGTCCGGCCGAGCAGGAGTACGAGAAGGCGATCACCGAGCTGCAGGCGGCGCTGCAGGCGCGCCGCGGCCAGCTGGCCCCGCAGACGGTCGCGACCGTCGAGGCCAACCTGCGCATCATCGACCAGGCCATCCGCGAGTCGCGGGCGGCGCTGGCGGCAGACCCCAACCGCCCGGAGCTCGCAGAGATGCTCTCGGACGCCTACGACACCAAGCTGGACGTGCTGCGTCAGGCGGTCTCGCTCTGAGCCGCGCCCGCGTCCCGAGAGGAATAACGGAGAGATGACACGCAACCTGTCCCTTGGCCTGGCCGCCGCGGCGCTCCTTCTGGCGGCGCCCGCGCAGGCCCAGCGCGAGGTGAACGTCCGCCACGACGCCACGGCCGGCGGCACGGTGGAGATCCAGATGAACCAGGGCTCGCTGCGGGTGACGGGGTGGTCCCGGCGCGAGGTGCAGGTCACCGGCAGCGTGGCGCGCCCCGGCGACCGGGTGGAGCTGGACGGCGGCGGCGGCAGCGTGGAGGTGCGCGTGGCCGGCCGCAGCGGCTCGCGCGGCGGGCCGGCCACCCTGGAGGTGCGGGTGCCGGCAGGGAGTACGGTAGAGGTCACGGCGGGCTCCGCGCCCATCACCATCAGCGGCGTCACCGGCTCCATCGAGGTGGTGGGGGGGCAGATCACCGTCCAGGGAAGTCTCCGCGCCGTCGAGGCCGTCTCCCACAGCGGGGGGATCACGGTGGAGGGGCAGACGGACCGGCTGAACGTGACCTCGATGAGCGGCGGGGTGCGCGTGACGGCGAACGTGCGGCAGCGGGCGGAGGTCGTCGCCATGAGCGGCCCGGTGGACCTGCTGGGGAGCGTGAACGAGCTGGAGCTGACCGCCATGAGCGGCCCCGTGCGGGTGGCCAACGCCGGCGGGCGGGTGGAGATCGAGGCGGTGAGCGGGGGCGTGAGCCTCAACGGCAGCCGCCTGCGCGGCAACGTGCAGAGCGTTTCCGGGAACGTAGTGGTGGGCGGCACGGTCGGCGGCCCCCTCTCGGTGGAGAGCCACAGCGGCGACGTGGAGCTGCGGCTGCCCGGCGGCGCGGCCGCGGAGGTGGAGGTCACCACCTACAACGGCGGCTTTCGCTCCGACTTCGGCAACGGGCGCGGCTCCTCGCGCGAGCGGCACGTCACCATCGGCCGCGGCGGCCCCGCGGTGAGCATCACCACCTTCAGCGGCGACGTGAAACTCACCCGGCGGTAGGCGCGTAGCGCCCCGTCACTGAGCGGCATTCATCCACCTTTCTGCGCCATCCGGCGATGCTGACTTCGATCATCCTGCTGGGCGCCGCCCTCCTGGCGCCCGCCGACACCACTCCGCAAAAGAGCCTGGCCGCGCACCGCCTTGCCCCCGGGCAGGCGGCGCCGGCCGTCGACGGACGCCTGGACGACGCCGTCTGGGCGCAGGCGCCCGCGGCCATCGACTTCGTGCAGGCGGAGCCCGACGCGGGGCAGCCCGGCTCGCAGCGCACGGAGGCGCGCTTCGTCTACGACGACGGCGCGGTGTACGTGGCCATGCGCGCGTACGACACCGCGCCGGACTCCATCGCGTCGCAGCTGGCGCGCCGCGACGCGGGCGACATCTACAGCGACTGGCTGCACGTCGCCCTGGACAGCTACCACGACCGCCGCACGGCGTACCGCTTCTCGGTGAACCCGCGCGGGGTGAAGGCCGACGCCTACCACTTCAACGACGGCAACGAGGACGACTCGTGGGATGCCGTGTGGGACGTGGCCACCCGGGTGGACTCCGCGGGGTGGACGGCGGAGTTCCGCATCCCGCTGAGCCAGCTGCGCTTCAAGCCCGGCGCGGGCGGGCAGACGTGGGGGCTGCAGCTGGGCCGCGACCTGGCGCGCCGCGACGAGCTGTCGGTGTGGGCGCCCATGGCGCCCAACGAGCCCGGGTTCGCGTCGCGCTTCGGCGTGCTGACGGGGCTGACGGGGCTGCGCTCGCCGCGGCGGCTGGAGCTGCTCCCCTACACCGTGGCCAGCGTGACCCGCGAGCCCGGCGACGGCGACAATCCCTTCTACGACGAGACGGCGCCGGCGGCTGACTTCGGCGCGGACCTCAAGTACGGCCTGTCGGGCGACCTTACGCTCACCGCCACCATCAACCCCGACTTCGGGCAGGTGGAGGCGGACCCGTCGGAGGTGAACCTGTCGGCGTTCGAGAGCTTCTTCTCCGAGAAGCGCCCCTTCTTCGTGGAAGGCGGCGACATCTTCCAGTTCGGCGTGGGGCTGGGCGACGACAACAGCGAGTCGCTGTTCTACTCGCGCCGCATCGGCCGGCAGCCGCAGCGGGGGATGGGCACCAGCGACGAGCGGCCCTTCGTGGACGCGCCGCAGCAGACCACCATCCTGGGCGCGGCCAAGCTGACCGGCAAGGTGGGCGGATGGTCCGTCGGCGTGCTGGACGCGGTGACGGCGCGGGAGCGCACCCGCTTCTGGAACGCGGCGACGGGGGAGGTGGAATCTGCGGTGAGCGAGCCCACCGCCAACTACGCCATGGCGCGCGTGCGCCGCGAGATGCGCCAGGGGCGCAGCGCGGTGGGCGGGGTGCTCACCAGCACGCACCGCTTCCTGGACGGCGACGACGACCTGCTCTTCCTGCCCTCCTCGGCCGTTGCCGGCGGGCTGGACTTTCGCCACCGCTTCGGCGCGGGCGACAACTGGGAGGTCTCCGGCTACGCGCTGGGGAGCACGGTGAACGGCGACAGCCTGGCCGTCGGCCGCCTGCAGCGGCAGGCGCAGCGCTACTACCAGCGGCCGGACGCGGACCACCTGGACTTCTCCGGCGACGCCACGGCGCTCACGGGGAGCGCGGCCAGCTTCCACCTGGCCAAGGTGGGCGGCGGCCGCTACCGCGGCGGCCTGCTGGCGCTGTACCGCTCGCCCGGGTTCGAGGTGAACGAGCTGGGGTTCCTGCGCGAGGCGGACAAGGTGGAGACGGCGGCGTACGGCCGCTGGTTCCTCTTCGAGCCGAAGGGAATCTTCCGCAACTGGAACCTGGGGTGGAACCTGTACAGCGGGTGGACCACGGGGAGCGAGCGCACCTTCACGGGCGGCAACGTCAACGGCAGCTTCACGCT
>DASTNU010000604.1:0-2392 GCA_035720605.1 Longimicrobium sp.
CGCGGCTGGGGCACGGGCTGGCGCCGTACCCGGAGATGGCCGCGGCGAACCTGCGCGTGGGGCTGGGGACGGACTCCGTGGGCAGCAACAACCGGCTGGACCTGCTGGAGGAGGCGCACATCGCCTCCATCATGCACCGCGCGCGGCTGGGCCGGTGCGACGTGCTGGGCCCGGCGGAGCTGCTGCGGCTGTGCACGGTGGACGGGGCGCGGGCGCTGGGGCTGGAGGACGACGCCGGCACGCTGGAGCCGGGAAAGGCGGCGGACCTCTGCGCCGTCTCGCTGGCGGCGCCGCACGTGCGGCCGGTGCACGATCCCGTGGCCGCCGTCTTTCACGCCGCGCGCGGGTGCGACGTGGTGATGACGGCGGTGCAGGGGCGCGTCCTGTACCGCGGCGGCCGCCTGGCGACGCTGGATCCCGCCGCGCTGGAGCCGGCGGTGGAAGACGCCGCCCGCCGGGTGCGCGAGGCGCTGGCGTGAGCCAGGTGGACGCGCCCGCGGCCCGCTCGCGCGAGGTACAGCGCGTGCTGCGGCTGATGCTGGCCGTCAGCCTGGTGCTGGTGGTCGCCAAGACCGTGGCGGGGGTGCTCTCCGGCTCGCTGGCGGTGCTGGGCGGCGCGTTCGATTCCGGGCTGGACGTGCTGACCACGCTGGTCGCGATGATGCTGGCGCGCGTGGCCGGGCAGGAGCCGGACGAGCAGCATCCGTACGGCCACGAGAAGTTCGAGGCGCTGGGCGCGCTGGTGATGGTCGCCTTCCTTTCCATCACCGTGTACGAGCTGGTGCGGACGTCGATCGGCCGCATCGCGGGGGACGGCGGCGGGGTGGTGGACACGGGGCTGGGCGTGGGGGTGATGGGCGCGTCGCTGCTGGTGGGCGTCGCGGCGTCGGCGTACGAGCGGCGGCGCGGGCGGGCGCTGGAGAGCGAGCTGCTGCTGGCGGACGCGGCGCACCTGCGCGCCGACGTCTTCGTCACCCTGGCCGTGCTCGTCGGGCTGCTGCTGACCCGGCTGGGATGGCGGACGGGGGATGCGTGGACGGCGCTGGTGGTGGCGGTGCTCATCATCCGCACCGGCATCGAGATCCTGCGCGAGACGGTGCCGGTGCTGGTGGACGAGGCGGCGGTGGAGGCCACGGACATCCGCCGCATGGCCGAGGCGATGGACGGCGTGCAGGCGGCGTACGACGTGCGCTCCCGCGGCCGGCAGGGGGCGCGCTTCGCGGAGCTGACCATCGCGGTGCGCAGCGGGCTGGACATCGACCAGGCGCACGAGATCGCGGACCTGGTGGAGGACGAGGTGCGCCGCCGGCTGGGCGCCCGCCGCGTGGTGGTGCACGTGGAGCCGCGCCGCGACGACCCTTCCCCGGAATGACCACCCTCCCTCGCGCCGCCGGCGCCGAACGGATGGACGAGCCGGGGCAGGACCCGGCGCAGCTGGGGCGCTCGCTGGCGGACCTGCGCGGGGTGAACCGCTGGCTGGGGGGGAGCCGCGTGGTGCAGCACCACCTGGCGGCGCTGGTGGCACGGCATCCGCGGCCCCGCTACCGCGTGCTGGACGTGGGGACGGGATCGGCCGACATCCCGCTGGACCTCGCGGCGTGGGCGCGGGCGCGGGGGATCGCGATGGAGGTCGTCGCGACGGACAACCATCCCACCACGCTGGAGTTCGCGCGGCGGCAGGCGGCGGGGGATGCGGACGTGCGCGTGGAGCCGGCGGACGCGCTCGAGCTGCCGTACGGGGACGGCGCGTTCGACGTGGCCATCATCTCCACGGCGCTGCACCACTTCGACGCGCGGGAGGAGCTGCTGCGGGTGCTGGGGGAGATGAAGCGCGTGGCGCGGATCGGGGGGATCGTGAACGACCTGCGGCGCTCGCTCCCCGCGCTGGTGGGCGCGCGGCTGCTGGCGGCGACGGTCTGGCGCACGCACCCGGTGACGGCGCACGACGGGCCGCTCTCCGTCCGCCGCGCCTTTACCCCGGCGGAGCTGGAGGAGCTGGCGCGCGCGGCGGGGCTGCCGGGCGCGCGGGTGCACCGCCACGAGCCGTTTCGCGTGGCGCTGGTCTGGGAGCGGGAGGGATGATGGACGAGCGCGGTGTCGCGGAGGATGAACTGCATGTGTGCGCCGGGTTCGTGTACTCCGGCGGGCATCCTGCCGCCCGCGGAGGGCCCCCTCCCCCCGGCCCCCTCCCCCACTGCGCGGGAGAGGGGGAGGTGTGCCGTGCCGGCGTGCCGCCGTCGCTGTCATTCCGACGGAGCGCCGCGCCACACTCACCCACGCCCCGAACCCGGGGCGCGACCGAGGAATCCACTTTCCGAACCTGGTGGCCTGCTCGCCGGCGTGGACTCTCCCGTGCAGTCCGCGCAGGCGGACTTCGTGAATTTCCAGCAGC
>DASTNU010000605.1:0-3681 GCA_035720605.1 Longimicrobium sp.
CGCGCCCGTCCGCGCGCGGCTGCGCGGGGACATGACCTTTCGCGAGCTGGTGGCGCAGGTGCGCAACGCGGTGCTGGACGCCGACGCCCACCAGGAGCTGCCGCTGGACCAGATCGTCGACGCGGTGACCACGGAGCGCGATCCCTCGCGCAGCCCGCTGTTCCAGGTGGCGTACTTCCACCACACCTTCGTCAACGACGTCCACCACAAGGCGGACTCGGAGTTCCGCTCCGAGCTGAACCTGCGCCCCGTCTTCCAGGAGACGGGGATCACCCTGACCGACACCGACACCACCAAGTTCGACCTGACCTTCGCCACGGTGGACGTGGACGGCGGGCTCTCGTGCATGGCGGAGTACAGCACGGACCTGTGGGACGAGTCCACCATGGCGCGGATGTTCGAGCACATGCGCGTGCTGCTGGACCGCGCCGTCCGCGCCGTGGACGCGCCCCTCTCCGCCCACTCCATGGTGGGCGACGCGGAGCGCGGGCGGCTGCTGGCGTGGGGGACGAACGACCAGGGCGCGGAGGCGCGAACGCTGGTCGACGCGTTCGTGGCGCAGGTGGAGCGCGCGCCGGAGGCCGGCGCCGTGGAGTTCGCCGACGGCGCGTGGAGCTACGGGGAGCTGGATGCGCGCGCCAGCCGGATCGCGCGGCGGCTGGAGGCGCTCGGCGTCCGTCCGGGGGACCGCGTCGGCGTGGCGGCCGCGCCCTCCGCGGCGATGGTCGCGGCGCTGGCGGGGGTGCTGAAGGCGGGCGCGGCGGTGGTGCCGATGGACCCGTCGTATCCCGCGGAGCGGCTGGCGTTCATGGCCGCGGACGCCGGCATCCGCGCCCTCGTCCTCCGGGACGGCCAGCCGGCCGGCGTCGCGGGGGAGGGCGTCGCCGTGCTGGAGCTGGCGGACGAGGCGGAGGCGGTCGCCGCGGAGGAGGGCGCGCCCTTCCCCTCGCGCGCGCTGCCGGAGGGGATCGCGTACGTCACCTTCACCTCCGGATCGACCGGGAGGCCCAAGGGGTCGCTGACCGCGCACCGCGCGCTGGCGCGCACCGTCACCGAGGCGGAGTACGTCGCCATCCGCCCGGGCGACCGGGTGGCACAGGGCACCGGTCCCGCGTTCGACGTGGCGATCCAGGAGATCTGGGGCGCGCTGGCCAACGGCGCCACGGTCGTCGGGATCGACCGCGACCTGCTGCTGGACTCCGCCGCGTACGCGCGGGCGCTGCGGGAGCTGCGCATCACCCACGCGTGCGCGACCATGCAGCTCTTCAACCGCCACGTGCGCGAGGTGCCGGACGTCTACGCCACGCTGGCGCGGCTGCACATCGGCGGGGAGCGGGCGGACGCGGCGGCGGTGCGCGCGTGCCTGGCCGGCGGGCCGCCCGCCGCGCTGGTGCAGGCGTACGGGCCTACGGAGACCGCCATCATCGCCAGCGCCTTCCCGATCCGCGAGGTCGCGGACGACGCGCACGCGGTGCCGATCGGCCGCCCGGTGGCGGGGACGCGGCTGTACGTGCTGGACGCGCGGGAGATGCCGTGCGGCACCGGCGTTCCCGGCGAGCTGTGCATCGGCGGCGGGCGCGTGGGGATCGGCTACCTGGACCGGCCGGGGCTCACGGCGGAGCGCTTCGTCCCCGACCCGTTCGCGGCGGAGCCGGGGGCGCGGATGTACCGCAGCGGCGACCGCGCGCGCTGGCGGCCGGACGGCACGCTGGAGTTCGTGGGGCGCGTGGACTGGCAGGTGAAGATCCGCGGCCACCGCATCGAGCCGGGGGAGGTAGAGGCCGTGCTGCGCGAGCACCCGTCCGTGCGCGACTGCGTGGTCGTGGCCCGCGGGGAGGGCGGCGAGCTGCGGCTGGTGGCCTACACGGCCGCGCCGGATGCGCCGGCGGCGGCGGAGCTGCGCGCCTTTCTCAAGGAGCGGCTGCCGGAGCCGATGGTCCCCGCGACGTTCGTGACGCTGGACGAGCTGCCGCTGACGCCCAACGGCAAGGTGGACCGCCGTGCCCTCCCCGCGCCGGAGGCGGTGGAGGAGGTGGACGGCTACGATGCGCCGCGGACGCGTACGGAGCGCATCCTGGCGGACATCTGGGCGCGGGTGCTGCGCGTGGAGCGCGTGGGCATCCACCACAACTTCTTCGCGCTGGGCGGGGATTCCATCCTCTCCATCCAGATCATCGCGCGCGCGGCGGAGCAGGGGCTGCGCATCCTGCCCAAGCAGATCTTCACGCACCAGACGGTCGCGGAGCTGGCGCAGGTGGCCACGGCGCTGGTCGCGTCGGAGGCGGAGCAGGGGCCGGTGACCGGCGAGGTGCCGCTGACGCCGGTGCAGCGCTGGTTCTTCGCGCAGCGCCATCCCGAGCCGCACCACTGGAACCTGGCGTCGCTGCTGGACGTGGCGCGGCCGGTGGATCCCGACGTGCTGGAGCGCGCGGTGGCGGCGCTGCTGGACCACCACGACGCGCTGCGGATGCGCTACGCGCAGACGGCGGACGGATGGACGCAGCACGTGGCGGAGCCCGGCGGCCCCGTCCCGTTCGAGCACGTCGACCTGTCGGCGCTCCCCGCGGACGCGCGCGAGGCGGCGTTCGCGGAGCACGCGGCGCGGGTGCAGCGGTCGCTGGATCTGGAGCACGGGCCGCTCGTCCGCTTCGCCCTCATCGAGACGGGCGAGGGGCCGCGGCGGCTGCTGGTCGCCGCGCACCACCTGGTGGTGGACGCCGTCTCCCTCTCCTTCGTGCTGCCGGACCTGGAGCGCGCCTGCGCGCAGATCGCCCGCGGCGAGCCCGCCGCGCTGCCGGCGAAGACGACGTCGTTCAAGCACTGGGCGGAGCGGCTGGCGGAGCACGCCGGCTCCACCGCGGTGCGGTGGGAAGCCGCGTTCTGGCTGGCCCAGGGCGACGCGGAGCCGCTGCCGGCGGACGGCCCGGGCGGCCCGGACACGGAGGCGGAGTCCGGCGCGGTGACGGTATGGCTGGACGAGGACGAGACGCGCGCGCTGCTGCAGGACGTGCCGCCCGTCTACGGGACGCAGATCAACGACGTGCTGCTCACCGGGCTGGCGCGGGCGTTCGCGGGATGGACGGGGAGCCGCGCGCTTTCCGTGATCCTGGAGGGGCACGGCCGCGAGGAGCTGTTCGCGGACGCGGACGTGTCCCGCACCGCCGGGTGGTTCACCAGCTTCCACCCGGTGCGGCTGGAGGTGCCGGAGGAGCCCGGCGCGGCGCTCAAGGCGGTGAAGGAACAGCTGCGCGCGGTGCCGGGGAAGGGGATCGGCTACGGGCTGCTGCGCTACCTGGGGGACGAGCGGACGCGCGCGCGGCTGGCCGCGCTGCGCCCGCCGCAGGTGAGCTTCAACTACCTGGGACAGGCCGGCGGCCCGGCGGACGGCGAGCGGCTGCTGGTGCCGGCGCAGGAGGGGACGCTGGGTCCCGCGCGCAGCCCGCTGGCGCCGCGGCCGTACCCGCTGGCCATCGACGCGGTGGTGGAGGAGGGGCGGCTGTACGTCACCTGGACGTACGGTACCCGCGTGCACGTCCGGCAGACGGTGGAGCGGCTGGCGGCGGCGTATCTCGACGCGCTGCGCGAGCTGGTGGCGCACTGCCGCGACCCGCAGGCCGGCGGCTACACGCCGTCGGACTTCGCGCTGGCGGGGCTGGACCAGGACGGGCTGGACGCGCTGCT
>DASTNU010000606.1:0-4940 GCA_035720605.1 Longimicrobium sp.
CTCCGCCGCCTCGTCGGGGTTGAACACCACCTGCCCCGACGCCGCGCCGGGACTGGCGGGGAGTCCCGTGGTGAGCACCTGCACGTGCGCGCTCGGGTCCACCATGGGATGGAGGAGCTGGTCCAGCTGCTCCGGCCGTACGCGCAGCACCGCCTCCTCGGGCGTGATGCGCCCCTCGTCCACCATCTCCACGGCGATGCGGACGGCCGCGCGGCCGGTGCGCTTGGCGCTGCGCGTCTGCAGGAGGTACAGGCGGCCCTTCTCCACCGTGAACTCCAGGTCCTGCGCGTCGCGGTAGTGGGCCTCCAGCAGCCGCGCCGCCTCCAGGAACTCCGCGTATGCGCCGGGGAGCGCGCGGGCCATCCCGTCGATGTGCAGCGGGTCGCGAATGCCGGCCACCACGTCCTCGCCCTGCGCGTTCACCAGGAACTCGCCGTACAGCCGCTTTTCTCCCGTCGACGGGTCGCGGGTGAAGGCCACGCCGGTGCCGCTGTCGTCGCCCATGTTGCCGAACACCATGGAGCAGACGCTGACGGCGGTGCCCAGGTCGTCGCTGATGTTGTTGACGCGGCGGTAGGCGCGGGCGCGGGGCGTTTCCCACGAGTTGAAGACGGCGTGGATGGCGCCCCACAGCTGGTCCTGCGGGTCGTCCGGGAAGTCCGCGTCCGTCCTGGCGCGGACCAGGGCCCGGAACTCCGCCGTCAGCCCGCGCAGGTCCGCGGCGGTGAGCTGCGTGTCTTCCCTGACTCCGCGGGCGAGCTTGCGTTCTTCCAGCAGCCGCTCGAAGTCGTCCGCGTGCACGCCCAGGACCACGTCGGCGTACATCTGCACGAAGCGCCGGTAGCTGTCGAAGGCGAAGCGCTCGTCCCCGCTCTCCGCCGCCAGGGCCGCGGCGGTGGTGTCGTTCAGCCCCAGGTTCAGGATGGTGTCCATCATCCCCGGCATGCTGAACGCCGCGCCGGAGCGCACCGACACCAGCAGCGGCGACGCCCCCCCGCCGAACGTCTTGCCGGTGGCCGCTTCCAGCCGCGCGAGCGCCGCCTGCACCTGCTCGCGCAGCCCGTCCGGGTACGCGCCGCCCTGCAGGTACAGGCGGCAGACTTCCGTGGTGATGGTGAAGCCGGGGGGCACCGGCACGCCGATGCGGGCCATCTCCGCCAGGCCGGCGCCCTTGCCGCCCAGCAGGTCGCGCATCTGCTCGCTGCCTTCCGTCTGTCCCGCGCCAAAGAAATAGACGTACCGGTCCGCCATGTGGATCGCCCGGGGTGCGTGTGCGTCTGGTCGATTGGATGCCGCAGGGTCGCGTGCGCCGTGTCGCGCCGCGGGGGGGCGGTTACGGCAAGTTCGGAGCCCGGGGGCGGGGTGACAAGGTGACAAGGTGACGAGGTAACGAGGTGATGGGGTTGTGCGTCGGGGGAATGCTTATCGCGGAGTGCGGGGCCTGCGCACGGGAGCAGTGGAAGCCCTGTTTTGCGAGGAACGAGCAAAGACAGGGCTTGTGGCAGGTCCAGCCGCGGGTTTCAACCCGCGGTGGGCCGGGCCCGGCCGAGACGGGCCCCCAGCGGACGCGGGGGGATGTCGGTCGTCGCGGCTCGTACGGGAGAAGGTGCCGGGGCACCCCCGCCGGTTGACCAAGTGCATGCGAAGGGATAGCTTTACGCGTTTCTGCGCGCGCCGGACCTCCGGCGTGCGCGCGTCTTTCTTTTCCGTCAATCCCGGGGCGGCCCCGCCGCTCCTCTCCCAGCATACCCCGAGGGACCCGCATGGCATCGTCCACCGTCGCCCGTTCGCGCCAGGCCCGCACCCAGCTGGATTCCGACGACGCGCTCGCGATCCGCGCCGCCGAGCTTTCCGCGTGGGCGCGCAGGAACGCCCGGATGATCATGGCGATCGCCGCGGTAGCGCTGGTGGTGGTGGGCGGGCTGGTGGTGTGGAAGTACCAGCAGGGGCAGCGCCGCGCCGTGGCCGGCGAGCGGCTGCTGGCGCTGAACGCCAACCCGGCCGTGATGACCGCTGCCGGCACCCGCGAGCTGGAGCAGTTCATCAACCAGTACGGCGACACCCCCGAGGCCGACGAGGCCCGCCTGATGCTGGCCCAGTCGCTGATGGAGCAGGGCCAGGGGCGCCGCGCCGTCCCGCACCTGCAGCGCGTGGCCGACGGCGGCGGGCGGCTGGCCGCCCAGGCGTCGATGATGCTGGGCTCCGCGCACTCGCAGCTGGGCGACCGCGCCGCCGCCATCCGCGCCTACCAGCAGGCCGCGGACCGGGCGCAGCTGAGGTACCAGCGCTTCGAGGCGCTGGGCCAGGCGGCCGTGCAGCACGAGGCGGGGGGCGACTGGCGGGCGGCCGCGGACATCTACCGCGGGCTGCTGGCGGAGAGCGAGAAGGGCTCGCAGCAGGCCACCATCATCGAGATGCGGATGACCGAGGCCCTGGCGCGCGCCGGCACCGCGCGCTGACGCACCGGCCGCCGCCACGACGGTGGTCATCGCCGCGGCCCCGCTGGGGCTGATCGAGATCCCGTATCCCCGGATCGATCCCGTCGCCCTGGAACTGCCGGGGGGGCTGGCCATCCGGTGGTACGGGATCGGCTTCATGGTGGCGTTCGCCGCGGGGTACTGGATCCTGCGGCGCCTTTCCCGCGCCGGCTTCGTCCCCGTCGCCGAGGAAAAGATCGGCGACCTGCTGGTCGCGCTCATCGTGGGCGTGATCCTGGGCGGCCGCCTGGGCTACATCCTCTTCTACGACTTCGCCAGCTTCGCGGCCAACCCTGTGCGCATCATCCGCATCTGGGAGGGAGGCCTGGCCTTCCACGGCGGGGCGATGGGCGCCATCCTGGCCGGGTGGTGGTTCGCGCGGCGCCAGGGGGTGCCCTTTCTGCGCCTGGGCGACGGGCTGTCGCTGGGGGTGCCGCCGGGGATCTTCGCCGTGCGCATGGCGAACTTCATCAACGGCGAGCTGTACGGCCGGGTGACGACGGACGCCGTGCCCTGGGCCATGCGCTTTCCCACCGACCCGGTCGGCATGCGGCTCACCGGCGCGGACGCGGGGCGCTCCATGCGCGAGCGCGAGCTGCTGCTGGAGCAGGCGTACGAGAGCGGGGTGTGGGCGCAGGTGCGCGACCAGGTGCCGCTGCGCCACCCGTCCCAGCTGTACGAGGGGCTGGGCGAGGGGGTGCTGCTGGGGCTGGTGCTCTGGGCCATCTACGCCTGGAACCGCCGCCGCGGCCGCTCCCTGGCGCCGGGGACGTACGGCGGCGCCTTCCTGCTGGGGTACGGGATCATCCGGTCGGTGCTGGAGCTGTTCCGCCAGCCGGACGCGCAGTTCACCGACGCGGGCGATCCCATCGGCACGGTGCTGGGGCCGCTGACCATGGGGCAGACCCTCAGCCTGGCGATGGTCCTGGCCGGCCTCTTCTTCGTGGTCCGCGGGATCCGGCAGGGTCCGGTCCCCGCCGCTCGTCCCGCCGCGATCGAGGGAGATAGGGAATAGGGATAGGGAATAGGGAATAGGGAATAGGGAATAGGGAATAGCCCTGCACCTGGCCCTCGCGCGCCGCGGCGCGCTTTTTTCTGCCCGGCACCAGCGACTGGGCACTGGACACTTGGCACTGGGCACTCCCGTCATGGGCGCCGGACACCACCACCATCCCGGCCAAAGCCACTCCCACGCGCACGGCGCCGCGCAGAACCGGCGGCGGCTGACGTGGACGCTGGTGCTGGCGGCCGTCTACATGGTCGCGGAGGTCGTCGGCGGACTGCTTTCCAACTCGCTGGCGCTGCTGGCCGACGCGGGGCACATGTTCAGCGACGTGGGCGCGCTGGCGCTGTCGCTCTTTGCCCTGTGGATGGCGCAGAAGCCCGCCACCCCCCGCCGCACCTTCGGCTACTACCGCACGGAGATCCTGGCCGCGCTGGCCAACGCGGGGACGCTGATCGCCGTCGCCGTGCTGATCTTCGTCGAGGCGTTCCACCGCTTCCGCGAACCGGAGCCGGTGATGGGGCTCACGGTGATGTGGATCGCGGCGGGGGGCCTGGCGGTGAACCTGGTGGGCCTGGCGGTGCTGCACGGGGGAAAGGACGAGAGCCTGAACGTGCGCGGCGCCTGGCTGCACATGCTCACCGACGCCCTGGGGAGCGTGGGAGCCGTCCTGGGCGGCCTGGGGGTGTGGGCGTTCGGCTGGCGGTGGGCGGACCCGGCGGTGTCGGTGGCGATCGCGGTGCTGGTGCTGTACTCGTCGTGGCACCTGCTGCGGGAAAGCGTGGGGGTGCTGCTGGAGGGGACGCCCGCGCACATCGACCTGGAGGCGGTGCGCGCCGCGATGCTGGAGGTAGACGGGGTGGAGGAGGTGCACGACCTGCACGTGTGGACCATCACCAGCGGGATGGAGGCGATGAGCGGCCACGTGGTGGTCGGCGAGCGTGCCCTGCGCCGCGCCTCGGGCGAGATCCTGGCGGACCTGCACTGCGTGCTGCACGAGCGCTTCGGCCTGCACCACCTCACCATCCAGATCGAGCCGCAGGGCTTCGTGGAGCAGGCCTGCGTGCCGCTGGCGGGTACTGAACGAAGTGCGTGAGTGCGTAAGTGCGTTAGTGCGTGAGTAGGACGGAAGCCCTGCCCGCCGGTGACGGCGAGCAGGGCTTTTTCGCGGCTGCCGAGGCGGTCGGGGGAGCATCCCGGCGGGCGGCAAGACGAACTCGCGGCTCCACGCCCGGCGGTTGAAACCGCTGCTGGAAAAGCACGAAGTCCGCCTGCGCGGACCTGCGGGGGGGCGGGTCCGGCGCGAATCGGGGCATCGCGATGAACCAGGCGCGGTCGCAGTCCGCGCAGGCGGACTTCGTGACGTGCGAGCAGCGGTTTCAACCCAAATCCTGCAATCCACATCCGGACCGGACATTCCGGCCAGGAGTGTGGATGTTTGAGGCCTCGCAGACAGGTGC
>DASTNU010000607.1:0-2540 GCA_035720605.1 Longimicrobium sp.
GCGCGGAGGGCCCTCACCCGCGGCCTGGCGCCGCACCCTCTCCCGCAAGCGGGAGAGGGGATAAACTGCCAGGGGCTTCGCGTTGGATTGCCGTTCTTCCGGCGTGCAGGTTGCGCGTAGGCCTGCGGCGCCTCATTCCCCGTCACCCCGTCACCCCGCCACCCTCCGTTGCCGCGCACCGCCGCCGGGATTACCTTACGCGGGTTTGTGACAAAAAGGAACAAGCGTTCGCGAGCAGATAGCAGGATGCCCACCTACGAGTACCGCTGCCCCCAGTGCGGCAACGAGTTCGAGAAGTTCGGCAAGATGTCGGACCCGCCGGTCACGGAGTGCACCCGGTGCGGGGCCGAGGCCCAGCGCAGGATCTCCGGGGGCGCCGGGCTGGTCTTCAAGGGGAGCGGCTTCTACATCACCGACTACCGCGGCGAAGGCTACAAGAAGGCGGCCGAAGGGGACAAGGGCGGCTCGCCGGCCCCCGGCGGCGAGGCGAAGGCGGAGCCGAAGGGCGAGCCCAAGGCGGCGCCGAAGGCCGAGTCGAAGTCGTCCGGCCCGTCGTCCTCCGGTGGATCGTCCTCTTCGTCGTCCGGCGGCGCGGGCAAGGGCGAGTAGATGGCCGTCGACAGGCTGCAGGCGGAGATCGAGCGCGCCCTGCGTGACATGGGCGTGGAGGACGGCGTCGCCGTCGTCCTGGAGCGCCCGCGCAACCCGGAGCACGGCGACTGGGCCACCAACGTCGCCCTGACGCTGGCGAAGCCGCTGCGCAAGGCGCCACGGCAGATCGCCGAGGAGCTGGTGCAGCGCATCGACCCCGCCGGCGCCGGCATCCGCTCGGCGGAGGTGGCGGGGCCGGGGTTCATCAACTTCCGCCTGTCCACGGACTACCTGCGCGAGGGGCTGGCCCGCATCGTCCGCGAAGGCGACGGGTACGGGCGCTCGAACGCGGGGCAGGGGCGCGCGGTGATGGTGGAGTTCGTCTCCGCCAACCCCACGGGGCCGCTGCACGTGGGCCACGGCCGCCAGGCCGCCCTGGGCGACGCCGTCACCGAACTGCTGGCGTGGGCCGGGTGGAAGGTGCAGCGCGAGTTCTACTACAACGACGCGGGCGAGCAGATCAACAAGCTCACCCGCAGCGTTTGGGCGCGCTACCAGCAGGCGCTGGCCTATGACGAGCACTTCGGGGTGGGACGCGGGCCGGGCGATGCTGATGAAGACATCGTGGATGTCGTTCTGTTTCCCGAGGACGGCTACCACGGCGCCTACATCGGTGAGATCGCCCGTGAATTGATCACCTCGTACGGCGAGCGCTGGAAGGGCGACGACTCGGCCGAGGCGCTGGACGCCATGCGCGTCTTTGCCGTCCAGCGGCTGCGCGCGGAGCAGAACCGCGACCTGGACGGCTTCCGCGTCCGCTTCGACGAGTTCTTCCTGGAGTCGTCGCTCTACACGTCCGGGCGGGTGGAGGACACCATCCGCCGGCTGCGCGAGAGCGGCTACGTCTACGAGAAGGACGGCGCCGTCTGGCTGCGCACCACCGAGTTCGGCGACGACAAGGACCGGGTGATGGTCAAGTCGTCCGGCCATCCGACGTACTTCCTGCCGGACGTGGCCTACCACGTCACCAAGTGGGAGCGCGGCTTCCATCGCGCCATCAACGTGCAGGGGAGCGACCACCACGGCACCACGGCCCGCGTCCGCGCGGGGCTGCAGGCGCTGGGGCTGCCGGCCGGCTACCCGGAGTGGGTGCTGCACCAGATGGTGCTGGTGATGCGGGGCGGGGTGGAGGTGAAGTTCAGCAAGCGCGCGGGCGACTACGTGACCATGCGCGAGCTGTACGAGGAGGTGGGCGTGGACGTGGCGCGCTACTTCTTCCTGATGCGCCGCGCGGAGGCCCAGCTCACCTTCGACCTGGACCTGGCGCTGGAGCAGTCGGACCGTAACCCGGTCTACAAGGTCCAGTACGCCCACGCGCGCATGGCCAGCATCTTCCGCCGCGCGGAGGTGGACCCGGCCGCGCTGGACCCGGAGTCGGCGGACCTGTCGCTCCTGGCGCACGAGAGCGAGGCGGAGCTGGTGAAGCTGCTGATGCGCTTTCCGGAGGAGATCGAGGCGTCCGCCGAGGCGCACACGCCGCACGCCGTCTGCGCGTACCTGGAGGAGGTGGCGGGCGCGGTGAACAGCTGGTATCACGCCGGCAACCGCGACGCCTCGCTGCGCGTCATCGGCGACGCGGTGAGCGCGGAGCAGTCGCGCGCGCGGCTGGTGCTGAGCCGCGCGGTGCAGGTGGTGCTGCGCAACGGCCTGGCGGTGCTGGGCATCCAGGCGCCCGAGCGGATGGAGCGCGCGGAGGAGCCCGCCCCCGGCGACGCCTGAGGGCGCGCCACCCCCTCCCGCAAACTGCGCGGGAGGGGGGATAGACGGCGGGCGGAGTGCGGCCCCGGTGGCGAGTTCGTGCGCGGGCGGATTCCCCCGGCTGCGCCGGGGGCCCTCTCCCCCGCCGCCTGCGCCGCTCGTTCCTCGCGGCTCGGCGGCGACCCCTCCCC
>DASTNU010000608.1:0-4429 GCA_035720605.1 Longimicrobium sp.
CCCCCCTCCGCGGGCGGCAGGAAGCCGTCGGCCGGGCAGACCCCAGAGCCACGATGCGTGTGAGGTGCACGGCAGCCAGTGCGGACGGACCAACTGACGCACTTACGCACTGACGCACTCACGCACTTTTTCAAACGAACCACCGACCGGGAGCACCGAAAGATGCCCAAGCCTCGCGTCGTCCTCGCCTACTCGGGCGGGCTGGATACATCCATCATCGTTCCCTGGCTCCGCGAGAACTACGGCGCCGAGGTCATCTGCGTGGCCGCCGACGTGGGCCAGGGCGAGGAGCTGGGCGGGCTGGAGGACAAGGCCCGCGCCAGCGGCGCCAGCGCCTGCTTCGTCGAGGACCTGCGCGAGGAGTTCGTCACCGGCTTCGTGTGGCCCACCCTGCGCGCCGGCGCCGTTTACGGCCGCAAGTACCTGCTGGGAACGTCGATGGCGCGGCCCATCATCGCCCGGCGGCAGGTGGAGGTGGCGCGCATGGTGGGCGCCACGCACCTGGCCCACGGCTGCACCGGCAAGGGCAACGACCAGGTGCGCTTCGAGCTCACCTATGCCGCGCTGGCGCCGGAGCTGCCCGTCATCGCCCCCTGGCGCGAGTGGGACATCCGCAGCCGCGAGGACGCGCTGGAGTACGCGGCCAGGCACGACGTCCCCGTCACGGCGACCCGGGCCAAGATCTACTCCCGCGACCGCAACCTGTGGCACGTCAGCCACGAGGGCGGCCCGCTGGAGGACCCGGCGTACGAGCCGACCGAGGACCTGTTCCTGATGACGCGCTCGCCCGAGGATGCGCCCCCGGTGCCCGCGTACGTCACCATCGCCTTCGAGCAGGGCGTCCCCGTGGCGGTCGACGGCCAGGCGCTGGGCCCGGTGCAGATCATCGAGCGGCTGAACGCCATCGGCGGGCTGCACGGCATCGGCCGCATCGACCTGGTGGAGGACCGGCTGGTGGGGATGAAGTCGCGCGGCATCTACGAGACGCCCGGCGGCACCCTGCTGTACGCCGCGCACTCGGAGCTGGAGCAGCTGACGCTGGACCGGCGCACCCTGGCGCTCAAGGACGCCATCGCCCCCCGCTACGCCGACCTGGTGTACGAGGGGCGCTGGTGGAGCACGGAGCGCGTGGCGATGGACGCGCTGGTCGACGTGACGCAGCAGGCGGTCAACGGCGAGATCCGCCTGAAGCTGCACCGCGGCAACGTGACCGTGGCCGGCCGCTGGAGCGCGCAGTCGCTGTACGACGAGCGGTTCGTGACCTTTGGCGAGGACGACGTCTACCAGCAGTCCGACGCGGCGGGCTTCATCCGCCTCTTCGGGCTTCCCAGCCGCGTGGCCGCGCTCAAGGCGCAGGAGGCCGCGCTGGCGCCCACCCTTGCCGCGGCGGACTGAGCCATGGCCTGCACCCCGACGATGCCGGCGCAGACGGCGCCGGCGGTCCCCGGCGCCCGCATGTGGGGCGGGCGCTTCGCCGCCGGCCCCGCGCCGGAGATGGACCGGCTGAACCGCTCGCTCCCGGTGGACCGGCGGCTGTGGCGGCAGGACGTGGCCGGCAGCCGCGCCTGGGCCGCCGCGCTGGGCGCCGCGGGGGTGATCGATCCCACGGAGGCCGCGGACCTGCGCGCGGGGCTGGACGCGGTGGAGACGCGGCTGGAGGGATGGACGGACGCCGACTGGGCCGCCGCCGCGGACGAGGACGTCCACACCCTGGTCGAGCGCCTGCTCGGCGAGGAGGCGGGCCCCGTCGCCGGGAAGCTGCACACCGGCCGCTCGCGCAACGACCAGGTGGCCACGGACTTCCGCCTCTGGGCGCTGGAGGCGGCCAAGGCCCTCGCCGCCGGGCTGCACGACCTGCGGGCGGCGCTGGTGGAGCAGGCGGAGGCGCACGCCGACACGGTGATGCCCGCGTACACGCACCTGCAGCGCGCGCAGCCGGTCTCCGCCGCGCACTGGCTCCTTTCGCACGCGTGGCCGCTGGAGCGCGACGCGCAGCGGCTGGCGGACGCGCTGCACCGCGTGAGCGTGATGCCGCTGGGCTCCGGCGCCATCGCCGGGTGCCCGTTCCCGGTGGACCGCGTGCTCCTCAAGGAGTCGCTCGGCTTCCGCGCGGTGTCGGCGAACTCGGTGGATGCGGTGGCGGACCGCGACTGGGTGGCGGAGCTGCTCTTCGTCTGCTCCATGGCCGGCGTGCACCTGTCGCGGCTGGCCGAGGACCTGATCGTCTTCGCCACCAGCGAGTTCGGCTTCGTCAGGCTGTCGGACCGGTTCTCGACGGGCTCGTCGCTCATGCCGCAGAAGCGCAATCCGGACGCGATGGAGCTGGCGCGCGGCAAGGCGGGGCGGCTGATCGGCGAGCTGACCGGCTTCCTGGCGCTGCTCAAGGGGCTGCCCAGCGGCTACAACAAGGACCTGCAGGAGGACAAGGCGGCCCTCTTCGCCGCCTTCGACGCGCTGGGCGACGTGCTGCCGGCGGTGGCGGGGACGGTGCGGTCGATGGAGGTCGACGCCGCCCGCTGCGCCGCCGCGGTGGATTCGGCCATGCTGGCGACGGACGTGGCGGACTTCCTGGTTCGCCGCGGGGTACCCTTTCGCGAGGCGCACGGCGCGGTCGGCAAGCTGGTGCGCGCCGCGGAGGGGCTGGGGTGCCCGCTGAGCGCCCTGCCCCGCGAGCTGTTCGTGCAGGTGAGCGCGGAGTTCGCGGACGCGGACCTGGACGCGCTCTTCGATGCCCGCGCGTCCGTAGAGGCGCGCGCGGCGGCCGGCGGCACCTCGACGGCATCCGTGCAGGCCCAGCTGGCGGAGCTGCACGCCACCCCGTAATCCGGGATCGCGCTCCCGCGCGACGGAGGCACGGGACGCGCGTCTCGATCACAGCTGGCGCCGGGGGGCGCCCATACGGGGAAAGGGGCTCCGGGGGACACCTGTCTCCCGCGAGCCCCTTTCCTCGTGGTCTACCGGTTCAGGGCAGCAGGAGTCAGACGCTGTTTCTCCGCGTCCTCTCCGTTCAGCTCCGCGTCCTCTGCATTTCCCCTCGATTGCACACGGGATTCGGGAAATCGGGATACGGACGCCGGCTAACGCGACCGGGCGTCCCGCGCCGGCGGCGGCGCCGCCCGCGTGGTGTCGCCGGCGCTGTCGGGCGGGGCCGGCTTCCAGCGGACGGCGGCCAGCACCGAGTCGATGGCCTGCGGGTCGCTCAGCTCGCCGGTGCGCGTGTAGATGGCGCGGCCCTGCTCGTCCAGCACCAGCGTGATGGGCACCGTGCCGGCGCGGTACATCCCCGCCACCTTGTCGCTGGGAAAGCGCACCGTGGGATACGGCAGCCGGTGCCGGGCGATGTACTGCCGCGTCACGTCCACCGAGTCCAGCGACACGCCGTACACCGCCGCGCGCACCGACGTCATGGTGTCCGTCGCCGCCTTGAGCTGCTTCCAGGCCGGCAGGCTGTTCAGGCAGTACTGGCAGGTGGTGGTGTACATCAGCAGCACCTGCCGGCCGCCTTCCGCCGGCACCTCGCCGATGGTGGCGGGCTGCCCCTCCAGCGTCGCCGCCTGGAACGCGGGGACGTACATCCCGCGAAGCGGCTCGGTGCGCGCCTGCCGCAGCTCGTAGCGCGCCTTCTCCACCTCCTTGATGAGCGACCGCTTCTGCTGGGCCAGCACCACCACCAGCACCGCCGCCGCGGCCAGGGCGGCGTAGGGAAGAATGCGCGAGATGCGATCCTGCATGGCGTCGCTCCGGGAGTGCTGTGGGATCAGAGTCGTTTACGCAATTTACGTCGTGGAACGGATGATTCAACCCCCCAGGCCGTCCGCCTCGCTTTCCGCCCCGTCCAGCGGCCGCTACTATCCGGCCGCACGGCTCGTCATCACCCGGGATTTCCCCTTCAACAACGATGCACGTCCGCCCGCTCGTCATCCTCCTGCTCGCCGCCTGTGCCCCCGCCGCGGGCGCGCAGACGGAGGCGGATTCGCTCCTGCGGCCGGGAAGCCCGCGGGTGGACGGGCGCGCCATCCCCGCGGGGGTGCAGATGCTGACCATGCACGCCGATCCCGGCAACCGGCGGATGGACGCGAGCATCACCCTGCGCACCCGGCTGGCGGCGGTGGACGGGACCGAGGCGATCGTGCGGACGGAGACCTTCTGGCAGGGCGACGAGGTGGTGCGGGTGGATTCGTTCGCGCTGCACCGCCGGACGCTGGCGCCGCTGCTCTGGCGGTCGGCGGGGCCGCAGGGCGGCGTGCAGGTGGACTTCGCGCCGGGGATGGCGAGGACGGTGCGCTACGGCGAGTGGGGCGCCGACACCGCGCGGGTGCCGCTCCCGGAGCCCGTCTTCCTGGCCGGCACCACGGACATGCTGCTGGGCGCGCTCCCGCTGGGCGAGGGCTGGTCCGCCCGGCTGGCCGTCTACGACGCAGACGAGGGG